>DASVBA010000235.1:0-4208 GCA_036376095.1 Chryseolinea sp. | reverse complement strand
CCACAGGTAGCGCGCGATATCGAAATCGCAAAGCAGGCAAAACCAAATTAGGTTCAAGAGGCTACAATCATACACATTATGAACCTCATCCATTTGATGATTAATGCACTTCACAAAGTCCACAGCGCATTTTTCCTTTGTGAACGTTGTGCAACCTTAGTGTCCATCGTGACCCTGCATTTTATTTCGCGTCTCTTCAGACTAAGGATATCGCTCGAGTCCCAGAATTTTTTTTCCTAAATCACTCAGTTGCGCTTGTCCGTACTTGACTTGTTCCCATTTTCTTGGATCCCCCGGAAAAGCATAGCCATCGGGTGGGATCCTGTTCTTCCATGAATTGATCCGCCATTGTCTTAGTGCTTCATTGTCCTCCTCAGCAGGCATCATAGAGATGTACTGTGCTATCCTCACTTTATCCTTGGACAGATTGGGACGAATGCCGTGAGGTTGAAGGCTATTGAAGATCAGCAGATCACCGGCCCTAAGTTTTACTTTAACAAGTTTATCCTCCAATCCCCTGATGTCAGGCTTGAAGTGATTGCGGTCCGCAGGCTGGGTCAGTTTCCATGTGTCATAATTGCGATAAAGGTCAGGGATACATTGAAATCCGCCCATGTTCTCATCTTCCTGATCAGCCAGGGCCAACACACCCTGAACATTTTGGGGTTTTGTATCCGGGTCATAATCCCAGTGAATGAAACCTTTGTATTCGAAGCCTGGTCTGATAGGAAAGTTCAGATTAGCCCGGTCGATCGTGACCCAAAGTTTTTCGGTTCCCCAGATGTCAACAAAAGCATCGTATACAGTTTGCATCTGACGGTTATTCCATAACATCTGATGGTTATACACCTCGACCATACCCGTGTTGACCAACTCTTTCATTTCCATTTCAGCACGTGGAGCGGTGTACCAGGTTGATGGATCGTTCTTGTCCTTCTCTTCAAATTCCCAAATAAAATCAGCGGTCGCTTCGGCTTGTTCTCTTGAAACAACATTTCGGATCACCACGTAACCGTTGTGGATCCAGAATTTCCAATCGTCTTCAGTCATTACCCTCAAGGGCTTGCCGTTGGAACGGTCATTCAACTTGATCTTGCTGGTCGTTGCTGTTGAAGGGTTTCCAGGAATGTCTTTGTGATTCTGGTTCGGGCTCTGGACAGGAGCCATGGTCTTGTAGGGTTCCATAGCGGTATTTTTAAAATGATCCTCCCCTCTAATATAACCTTTCGACGGGCTATTTTCCTGGAATGCTCTTGCTTAAATAACCATTTTACATACATTTACGTAATTAATCACAAGAGTGAATTATGAAAGGAACCAACCTGGGAGAGTTTGAGGAACTGGTTTTGCTGACAATTGCTGCGCTCGTTAACGAGGCTTATAGCGTCGGTATATGTGATGAGTTAACAAAACGTACTGGTCGCTCTGTAAAACTCGGCGTCGTTCACGCGGTACTTAACCGATTGGAAGAGAAAGGACTAGTAAAGAGTAAGCTTGGGGAAGCAACCAGCGTGCGGGGAGGAAAACGCAAGCGCTATTATACGATCACCAGTGCCGGTAAAGCGGGCTTACTCAAAGCCAAAGAGGTACGCGACCAGTTGTGGAGCATCATTCCAGATCTAACCTTGAAACACATTTGATCATAACAGTCGAACCATACCTGACACATGGAGAGGAACGAAAATAACAAGATTGGTCCTCCACGTCTGGCGCGACGATTCCTGTCATGGTATTGCCGGCCTGAACTACTGGAAGACCTCGAAGGAGACCTGAATGAATATTTTGAACGAAATATTAGCACAAAAGGCGTCGCTAAAGCCAGATTGATCTACATCCTGGATGTATTTAAATTCTTGAGATCCTATATAGTTCGTAAACCCGATTTTCTGAACCTCTTCGTCCAACGCAATATGATCGGCAGCTATGTTAAAATCAGCGGAAGAAGTATTCTTCGAAACAAGCTCTTTTCTTTTATAAACATCGCCGGACTTGCCGTGAGTATGTCGGTAGGACTACTCTTGATAAGCCTTCTTTCCGACATGACGTCTTATGACAAATTTCATAAAAACTATGAACGCATTTATCGAATAAAGACCCAATCCGGGCAGGATAGATATGCATCCACTTCCCTCCTGGCTGGAAAGCTTATCAAGGAATCAATTTCAGGTATTGAAGAAGTTGGTATTGTGTATCGGGAGTTTGGTGGTGACATGAGAATTGGCGATAAGATCGTCCCGCTTTTTGGTATGTGGGCAAATGAATCATTTCTAAAAGTGTTCACGTTCCCTATGGTCAGCGGTGATCCGGCAACGGCGTTGGCTAATCCTAATTCTATCGTATTGACTGAAAAGTCTGCAAAAAAATTGTTTGGCGACGGCGATGCGCTGGGAAAGACAATAACCTGGCCCGACAAGGACAACGGGCGGGAATTTGTCGTAACAGGAATCATACAAGACATACCCGCATTTTCTCATGTAAAGTTTGATTTGCTGGCCTCTCTCAGCACGCGTGAGGTGATGAAAAAAACCGACCAATATGAAATGGCATGGGACAACATCTGGAACGGTTATGTGTATTTGCTTCTATCAGAAGGAACAGACTTGAAAAATCTCCAATACAACCTTAGCACCCTCAGTGCAAAAGAAAATAGATCGATCAAAGACCCCACGATCAGTCTGTCGCTGCAACCATTATCTGATGTTGCGTTAGGAGAAGACCTGAATAATTCCATTGGGGCTATTATGGTTAGCAGCAATGTATGGATGATCGGCATACTCTCGATTATCGTCATCCTTTCCGCTTGTTTTAATTATACAAACCTATCCATCGCCAGATCACTGCGAAGATCTCGTGAAGTGGGTATCCGTAAAGTTGTTGGCGCTCTTCGAAGCCATGTAATTGCCCAGTTCGTCGTAGAGGCTGTTATCATCGCATTGGCTGCGATGTGCTTTTCATTCGTGCTCTTTGTTCTCCTGAAACCATTTTTTCTCGCACTTAACAATCAACACAAGGACATGTTGGTGCTTGACCTTTCGCCCCAAGTTATACTTTATTTCTTCTTGTTTGCTGTGTGCGTGGGGATCGCAGCGGGTATTGCCCCCGCTATGTATTTCGCAAGTGTTAATGCCATTAAGGTTCTTAAGAACATTTCCGCGGTTCGCGGGTTCGGCAACATGACCGTCCGCCAGGTACTTATCACTATTCAATTCACAGTTTCACTGACTTTCATTGCATCAACAATCATAGGATATAAGCACTACAAACAAATCCTCGCTTCCGACCTGGGTTTCGATACGGAAAATGTACTGAACATAGCCCTTGCAGGAAACAACTCCGGGCGTTTGAAAAAAGAACTGTTAGAAATGCCTGAAGTAATAGACGTTTCAACGTCCCAGATCGTAACAAGCGTCGGAAACTATTACGGTACCATGATGCATTACACAGACCCAAAGGATTCCGAAAACACCCATTTTAATACCATTGATGAGCGCTACCTGCCACTGCACGGGCATAAACTTCTTGCAGGGCGGAATTTTGTCGCACTGTCAGATAGCGCAGCTGAGAGCGAAGTGATTGTCAATGAAAAAGTACTGAAACGCTTTAATATCAGGGGTGGTGATCCCCTGAAAGCCCTTGGTGAGATTGTTAACGTTGATGGAAAAAAATTACAGATCATCGGTGTAATGAAAGACTATCATTATGGAAAATCCATCGATACTGAAATGAATGAGGTCATATTTCGATATTCCCCATCTAGCACTGGCTACATCAATGCGAAGATCGTCTCAAAGGATCTGCCCTCTACTCTTTCCAAAATTCAAACAGCCTGGAAAAAAATCGACCCCGTTCATACTTTTTCAGCAACGTTTTATGATGATGAGATCGAACGTTCCTATAGCGATTTTTCATCAAGGATAAAAATTATCGGATATCTCTCCTTACTGGCCATATGTATAGCTTTCATAGGTTTGCTTGGAATGGTGGTCTTTACCACTGAAACGAGAACAAAGGAAATCAGTATCCGAAAAGTATTAGGAGCTGGTATTGGAAATCTGATATACCTGCTAAGCAAAAATTTCATTTTTCTCCTCGGCCTTTCGATGTTAATAGCTATCCCGCTCACATATTCTTTCTTCACAGAATATGCTTTCTCTTACTACGCTGAAAGCGCTCCACCTGCACTTGCCGAACTGACGGCGGGACTACTT
>DASVBA010000220.1:0-2356 GCA_036376095.1 Chryseolinea sp. | reverse complement strand
TCAACTACTGATGAAGCCATTCAAAAAATATTTGAACCGGGTGCCACTTTACCAACCCGGCGACTGGAGGCCGTAAAGCAATCGGTCGAAATGGGACTTCACACAGGGGTGAGTCTTATGCCGCTGCTTCCTTACATTTCTGATACGGCCGAACATTTGACTGAAATGCTTTCAATCTTCAAAAACCTGGATGTCAAATACATATTGCCCGCTTCATTGACGCTATTCGGCACCAACCCCACCGACAGCAAGCCACTAATGTTGTCCGCTATAAGAAAAAACTATCCTGAACTGGAAGCGCAATATTCGAAGCTCTATTCCTACGGATTTCAACCACCTAAATGGTACCGCGATATGGTGGATAAAAGAGCGCAAGCGTGTTGTCAGAAATTCAGCCTTAAAAACAGTATTGTTTGATTCTACATGAAACTCTTGCCTTATAAAAAAGAGTCCGTTAACGCACGCATTCGACCGCCTCTGGGACACCTCTAATTAAGAATCATTTGTTTGGCGTTGAAATCGGTTATTTAGATTGGCCCTCAATTTGAAAGTTCATTCTTACTAACCAACAACCTATGCTTCTGAATTATTTCAAGATCGCTCTGCGAAATCTGCAGAAGAATAAGCTTTTCTCCGTCATCAATATCAGCAGCATGGCCATCAGCCTTGCTTCATCTTTCCTAATCACGCTTTTTGTCTGGGATGAATTGAAATTTGACAGACATCATCCGGATGGCGACAGGACTTTTCGCGTTTACAATATTCGTCAGAACGACGATGGTATTGTCAGTTATCTTCCTATCGTGCCTTACCCGTTTGCCGCATACATGCAGAAGGACTTTCCGGAGATCGAGAGTGCCGTTCGCATAATGGACACTTACGGAGAGCTATTGTTTGATATCAACGGAAAAAAGATCCTGCAGGCAAATGGAATATTTGCAGAACCTGGTGTCTTTGATATGCTGACGCTTGATGTGACTTCGGGGGCAGGAAGAACCGCACTTGAAAAATCCAACAGTGTTGCGTTGTCCCAATCCGTTGCAAAAAAAGTTTTTGGAGAAGTGGATCCTTTGGGAAAAACAATAATGATCAATGAACGTGACTACCTTGTCACAGCCCTGTACGCTGATCCGCCCGAACACTTTCACTTGAAAGCAGAATACATATTGTCGATGTCGACGCTTCCATTTCTGCGCGACCGTGAGGAAAACTGGCAATGGCAGCAGATCTTCACGTATCTGAAATTAAAACCTGGAACGGATCCAAACGTTTTGGAGTCAAAGTTTCCAGCTTTTGTGGAGAAGTATGCGTATCCAAAGATCAAATCGGTCGGCTTCACTTATTTACCACGCCTTCAGAACATAAAAGACATACACCTGCAATCATCCCACTTCGAATGGGAGATCGCTCAACGCGGAAACGCGCAGACTGTTTACATCCTTTCACTTACCGCTATTGCGCTTTTGGTGATCGCATGCCTCAATTTTATAAACCTTTCGACAGCCCGAGGGATCAAAAGGATGAAGGAAGTGGGAGTTCGTAAAGTCATTGGCGCAGCACGAAATCAGCTTGTACTCCAATTTATTTCTGAATCCATCGTCATTACGGTTGTTGGCCTGGTCTTCGCGATCGTATTGGCACAGCTCGCATTGCCCTATTTGAATATCCTCGCTGAGAAAGAACTTTTCCTGCCGTTCACATGGGAAATAGTTATGACCGTGTTTTTGTTTTCCGTGCTTCTTGGAACAATTGCCGGCAGCTATCCGGCCTTTTACTTATCACGTTTCAAACCTGCCGCTGTTCTTTACAACAAACAAACGCGAACCGGCGGTACTGCACTTTTCAGGCAGGGATTAGTGGTTCTTCAATTTGTATTCTCATCATGCCTGATCATCGGATCCATGGTCGTTTTTTCGCAACATGATATGTTATTGAACAAAAACATGGGATTCAATAAGGAACAACTCGTGATGATTCCCCTACGCGACGCCCAGCTTCAAAACTATGAGACAACAAAAAGGGAGTTTGCCAATCACCCCGGTGTAGTAAAAACAACAGTTGGTTTTGGCGTCCCGGGGGATTTTATCGCGGGAGATGAGATCATAGATCCTGAAAAAAACAAAAAGGTTCCCGTCGATTTATTCTGCATAGATCATGACTACATCCAAACAATGGGAATGACAATAATCGCGGGGCGTGAATTTTCAAGAGAAGTTCCAACTGACACCAGCGAAGCATTTATCATAAATGAAACCGCGGTAGGCGTACTGGGATACAACTCTCCCGAAGATGCCATCGGAAAGCCCCTGCATTGGAATGCCTGGGGAAGAAATTCACTAAAACGTGGTCAGGTGAT
>DASVBA010000214.1:0-8810 GCA_036376095.1 Chryseolinea sp. | reverse complement strand
TGTTCGAGATCATCCTGATCTACAAAACAATGGAGACCGTGAAAGCAAAAGAACCCGTTAACAGCCTCGCCTAAACCACCGTGCTTAATTCTTACTACTGATCCATCAAGGTTGGTTTGGATTGACGAGCCGGTCATCGTGTGAATCAGGCACAGGGTTTTTATCCTGGTCTGGTTCGGGCCGTTTTATGCTAATCTTCTCGGGTTTGCTGCGCGGATGATTCCTCGGCTTTGCCCGCTCATTCCTCTTTTCACTTGCCGTCTTTTTGACTTTTTTCATAGTTAATTAATTAGGTTGATGACTGATTCGTTGTGTTTAACCGCTATACTTTTATCTATCTTTAATTTTCAGCGCAAATAATAAGCCAGGGCACTGCCGTTGCCTGTTGAGAGGCTGTTCAGACAGTGTTGGGTATCGGGTTCCACAGACGCAGAAGAAGTGTAGGGTTTATTATTTCGTATGAAAAGCTCAGTTGTTTAGCGTGCTCTTTGCATGACCGGAGGTATCAGGCCAAATGGATCAGGGAATTAAATACTATACGCTTGACGTCAATGCCGTAGTGGAGTCTTTAAAGACAGATCCCACCAAGGGGCTGGCTGAAACCGAGGTACGCAAGCGCCTTGATGAGCACGGCCAAAACGTCGTTGACGAAAAGAAACAAGTCAGTGCGTTCACCATCCTGCTCCGTCAATTTTCGAATCCCATTGTCTGGATATTGATAGTCGCCGCCCTGGTAGCATTTTCGTTTAACCATTCTTTAGAAGGCATTGCAGTAACCATTGTTATTGCAATCAATACGTTGATAGGTTTCTTCATGGAGCGGCAGGCCTTGCGGTCGATGGAAAAACTCAGGACCATGGCTGCTACCAAAGCAAAGGTTTTGCGCAACGGAAAAATTGAAGAGATCGATTCAGCGATGATCGTACCTGGCGATATACTTCACGTACAAGAAGGAGATGTTGTGACGGCAGACGCACGGATCCTTGAACACAACAGGCTTGCGGTAAAAGAAGCAGCGCTTACAGGCGAATCCATTCAGGTAGATAAAACAACGGAACGCCTGAATGAAGATGTTGGCATCGCCGATCAAAAGAACATGGTCTTCAAAGGCACCATCGTAAGCAGAGGAAGCGCAAAAATGGTTGTAACATCAACAGGTGGGGGCACCGAGTTGGGAAAGATCGCTCACATGACCGGCGAAGCGAAAAAGGTCGCGACTCCTCTAAACAAAAAATTACGGACCCTGACAAAGAAACTTATTTGGCTTACGCTGGTCCTGGCCGTTGCGATATTCGTCAGCGGAGTGATCCGCGGTGAAGATCTTACGATCATAATCGAGACCGCTATCGCATTAGCCATAGCCTGCATACCCGAGGGCCTTCCCGTGATCTCATCCGTCACCCTTGGAAAAGGAATGTTAAGGCTCGCGGACCACAATGTGATCGTGAAGACCCTTGAATCAGTGCAAACGCTCGGCGAAACTGAAGTTATCTTCACGGATAAGACGGGCACACTTACGGAAAATGAAATGTACGTGCAGTCAGTTGTCACCGGAGACGGTTCAGAGGTCAACATTTCGGACCCCGCAAATCATGATGCATTGAAAAAAAATCCGGATTACCCAATGCTTCTTACCATTGCTGTATTATGTAACAGCGCAACCTTCAAAAAGAAAGAAGGTGGAGAAGCGAACAAGTCCGGAAAAGAGGAATCCAAAGGCGATCCGATCGAAGTGGCGTTGTTGCGTATGGCCGCAGCGTTATCGGAAGACAGTGATTCTATTAAAAAGAAACATCCCAGAAAGTCGGAAACGCCCTTTGACGCGGAAATAAAAATGATGAGCACGGTAAACGCTTCGGGTAACGGCTTTTTAGTCTGCGTAAAAGGAGCTGCAGAGGAAATTCTGAACAAGTGCACAAAGATCCAGGAGAAGGGCGAGGTCAAGGACTTCGCGGATAAAGAAAAATGGAAAAACAAAACGGAAGAACTCGCGAACAAAGGACAACGGGTGCTTGGCTTTGCATTTCAAAACAATGACAAGCCGGACGAAAAAGACGTTATCAATGATCTCATTTTTATCGGTTTGATCGGATTTATCGATCCGCCACGGAAAGACATAAAGGAGTCTATTCAACACTGCAGGAACGCGGGCATAAAAGTCGTGATGGTCACAGGCGATCACCCCGGCACAGCAGCCGCTATTGCAAAAGAGGTTGGACTCGATGTGAACAGTGGCCAGGTCTACCACGGGAGGGACCTGAAATCAAACCCTTCGAAGGACGACAAGCAAAAGATGCTGAACGCTACAGTGTTTTCGCGGGTTGATCCCGGGCAGAAGTTGAATTTGGTCACGGCTTTCCAGGAGAAAAAGATCGTAGTAGCGATGACCGGCGACGGTGTAAACGATGCCCCTGCTCTAAAAAAGTCGGATATCGGTATCGCTATGGGTATTCGCGGAACTGAAGCTGCAAAAGAAGCTGCCGACATTATCCTCAAGGACGACGCGTTCCCATCCATTGTGGAGGCGGTTAAATACGGCAGACTCATTTTTGACAACATCAGAACATTCATCGTTTACTTATTGTCGTGTAACCTTAGTGAAATACTGATTGTAACCATAGCGTCTTTCCTGAATTTGCCCTTGCCGCTATTACCCCTTCAGATCCTCTTCATCAACATGATCACGGACACTTTCCCGGCGCTGGCGATAGGTATGGGTGAAGGAGATGAAGACGTCGTTATGAAACGAAAACCAAGGAGATCTTCAGTACCCATTGTTTCCAATACCGATTGGGTTTCGATCGTGATATATTCGCTGTGTCTGACTGCCGGAGTCATCGGTGTCGAATTTTATGCCCTTCATATACTACGTACAGACGAAGCCATAGCGAACAACATTACATTCTACACCTTAATAATGGCTCAACTTTGGCACGTGTTCAACATGTCCTCCAGAGAGACTTCGTTCTTCCGGAATCAGATCACGGAGAATAAGTATATATGGATGGCGCTACTACTATGCATTGGAATGACCGTTGCCGCCTACGTTATTCCGCCATCACAGTCCGCGCTTTCTCTCGTTCCAATGGAATGGATACATATCGGGATAATAATGATAGCAAGCATGTTGCCCGTCGTCCTGATCCAGCTACTTAAAAGACTGTTCAAGATATCTCAATAGACAATTCATAACCAGGATTTATTGACATTGCCCTAAGAGCGTCCAGATCAGAACAAACACCAGTACTGTTCCCAGACAACCACCTCCCCATTTCCAGGCTCCGTAGCCGGCGAGAAGTCCTCTAAATAAATTATTCATCGTAGTAATTTCTTAAGGGTGCACTCAAATGTATGCCAACAAGAAATCAGTCATGAATCGTCGGATCCAGCACTGTACAAAGCTCCTCACCACACGACTTGTGGAAATATCTTCACAATTTCAAAGCTGCGTGTGGAAGTAGAGTGAACAAAGGAGCTTTTTATTCTTGCGCATGAGAGACCATCGATAAGCTCTCGTAACGAGTTGTAAAGGCGATGGCAGGGTCCAGGTACTTACTTTAAGCGGTGAGGAAGACTTCTAGAACAATCGAGGCGGTCGGTAAGGCGGCCTCCTTCACTAATTAAAAGATAGAGAGTTGACCTCTCCGCTTTTTTTTCTCACGCAAAATTGTCTACTGACATAGGGTTGACAGTCCGGCATCCTTTTTTAGAATTCTAAACAAAAAAGACTGTACTATGGAAACATTAGAAACGATGAAAACCACGGACATCGCAAGGCGGTTGGTGGATTATTGCCGGAAGGGTGACTGGAACGGTGCTCAGGACGAGCTGTATTCAAAAGATGCGGTAAGTATTGAACAAATGGCTACTCCTGCGTTCGAAAAAGAAACAAAAGGGCTCGAGGCTATCAAAGCAAAAGGAGAGAAATTCGACAGTATGGTAGAAAAGGTTTACAAGATAACCGTTTCGGAGCCATTGGTAGCCGGAAACAGTTTTGCTTTCGTTCTGGGGCTTGACGTCAAAATGAAAGGACAGGAACGACTGGATTCGCCTGAGATCTGTGTCTATGAAGTAAAAGACGGTAAGATCATCTCAGAACAATTCTTTTTGTGATCCCTTGCTTACCCTCACACAATAAACAAAGACAGGCCTTTCCAGGGTCTGTCTTTTTAATTCTTGTTTGGTTGTAAAACCGCGGGGCCATCCATTTATCCGGCCGTTGTGAATTGGAATTACTTAACTCTCGACAGCGCCTTTCCAGCCGGAATAATTTCAACAGAATCCATTTCAACAAGGCGCGCTAACAGTCGATCCAGAAAGTCAGAAGATACAGGACCCCATCCCTCCTCATCAAGGCCGTGCGTATTATAAATGAGCCATCCTGAAGGGAGGGCCAGTAGTTTTTCAATCTCACTGTTCAGGTGTTCATTGATATTTTCAGGTCCATGCGAAGTACACGTTAGCTTGACCTGGTTCTTATGCGGCAATGGATTGACAGGTGAACCTCCGGTGCGGAACGCCTTCACCTGCGAAGGCAGCCATTCCTCAAGTTCAGGAGTAGACGCATTGAACGGGAAATTAAAAATGGATTCTTTGGGTTTAAATCCTTTTAGTTCCCTTGAAAACACCTCGATACACTTCAGGATCAGATCTTTTCCCTTTTCGAAAGACATCTCGTTCTTGTGAGCGTGTTTGTATCCATGCATCATGATCTCGTGGCCTCTGTCCTGCAACTCATTCCACAAGACAAAGTCACCGACTGGCAGTGCATGATATTCATTAGGGAGCTCAAATCCGGGAAGGTGTGCCGTTGCAATGACATTGATACACGCCGATAACTTATACTTCTCAAAAATTTCCGCGGTTCGGATGCTTGATTTTTTAAAGCCATCATCAAAACTCAACGTGATAAAATGGTCCTTCTTTATATTGCTGACTGAAGCCTCAACAGGCAACATGCAAGCAGTGGCCAGACTCATTCCAAGGGTGCGGATTGCTTCTCTCCTGGTGTACCTTCCCATAGCGTTGGCGTTAGGTAATAGTTACGTTCATAACAGCCTTCTGCTCCAGCCGTCGGATGAGGTTAAGTAACAGATCCTGACGAATAGCCAGACAGTCAATGTACGATGGATTTTTAACGAGTGCCTTCATCGGAAAACATCTCACGCAATTCGAACATCATGTGGTTGGGTCGGTCCATGTTGATCAGCCCGCTTCTGGGCCGGTCAAGATCCACAATGCTAAATACAGTTGCGGAAAGAGCAACGGCAAATCCCGTTACCATTATCCAATCAACTTTTGTGTTTTGATCATACCCGAGCATAAAAGAAGTGCATACGCAAAGAACATATAAAAAACACATAATAGAATCCGGAATGGTCCCCTCTCCGGCGGCAAGGCGGGTAGAAGTGATGTCGATCATTTCGTTAATAGAGGGTATGAGTTGCGCAGTGCGAGTCGTGCTTTCATTCGTTTTTGCGTATTCGGTGGCGATACGCCAAACTTCAGCGCTCAAGGCCTGTCCGGCTTTAAACTCTGACATCGCTTTTTCGAGATCCATTCCCGCCTGATAGAAAGCAATGCGTTTGTCCACGTAACCCTTAAGAGCGGATCGAAGTAACGTGCGAATACTATCCGGATACATATCTGTTCTTAGAATTGTGGTACCAATGATATTCGCTTCCAATACAATCAGATGTCGCCGGTCGTCATACCTTGAATTCGACATGCTGAAGGTGAAAGCAAGCAGGAGTCCCAATAGTCCGACCAGCATACCGTTTATCGTCTTCAGATCGGCTTTAGCATGTTCGGGATCTTTTGCTATTGCTCTCATCCTTGACCGGTGCCCCGCCCAATAGGACAGCATCACGAGTGCAAAGATCGCGATGGCAATTACGTACGTGGGTGTAAGCTGGAGAATTGAAAATTCAGGCATAGGGGATTAAGATTTGGATGAGGAATGTTTGTGAACATTCAGATTGACTGCGGAGTTTATCGTTCCAGGTTTATCGTGTTTTGGCGAAGGATAGATGATCTAAAAGCTATAAAAAAAGCCAGGAAAATGCAATCGGCGATCCGAATCGAGCGTATGGCTGATCATTGGCGAGGACTCCCACCAGTAACGGTCGACCAGATTGCAAGTTGCAAGGGCCAGCGTAACAAAAAATACTGTTCCTGCTACTAGCCGACAGCCGCTGAGAAAGTGTGCGAGCAGCGGCGCGTCCAAAATAAAAACCTTCTCTCCCTCAATTGGCCGTGGAATTACCTACACATTGGCACGGCGCTGTTGTAGAGAAAAAAGCACCTATACGTCTCGAAAGAGGCCATTTTTCATCCGTTGACCGTGGGTTCAAAATTGCACGCTTTCTATACAAATATCACAACTATGAAAACCATTAATATATTTTCTCTCTCCCTTATCCTTCTGTCTTCCCTGTTGCTGTACACTTGTAACCCAAAAGACACGGGTGACAGCAAGGATCTGGCTGAAGAGCAGAACGAAGAAAAGTTCGAAGATAAAGACGCCGAGAAAGATGCTGACTTTGTCGTGGATGCGGCGGATGGTGGCCTGCTTGAAGTTCAGGCGGCGGAACTTGCCATGAAAACTTCTACCTCTAATGAAGTAAAGAATCTTGCAAAGATGATCCTTACCGATCACAGCAAAACCAACACCGAGCTGAAGACCATCGCTGAAAAGAAGAATATTACGTTGCCCATCGCTATGAGCGACGACAACCAAAAGAAATACGACGACCTGGCGAACAAGACGGGTGAAGCTTTTGACAAAGCGTATTGCAAGCTGATGGTCGATGATCATCAAGAGGATATCAAGGCGTTTAAAAAACAGGCCGAAGACGGCAATGATCCCGAATTGAAGAGCTGGGCATCTGAGAAGGTAACGACGCTTGAGCATCATCTCGTTACGGCTGAAGAATTGGAAAAGAAAAGAGACTGAGTTTCGCCGTTCGTTATCCCGTTGATTGTTAATCGTTTTATTGCCTTCCGGTAGCAGGTGGCCACGGGGTGGGTGATCTGTTTAAATTAAACAAATCGTTGTTTGATCTAAATAACACCCGCTCCTCAACTCCGAAGATTTCTCATACGCCTTTGGGTGTGCTTCTGTCGACTGCACAACACTAAGAAATTTTCGGATACACTGGAAACGAGCCGTTTAACCTTGATTTACTTAAGGCGATCGTGCTTGCCCAGAACCAGCAGTTGTTTGAATCAAAAGTCGCAAGACGAAAAAATGGACAGACGGTCTGTAGCACTGAATATCGATTACGACTTAGAAGTGGTTCGGTACTATGGATAAGGTCGGTTGGCAGAGTCGTTCTCGCTTACAGTAGGTGAATTGCCCGTGATCCGCGCGAATTCTATCCTCATGCACCAGCTTTTTTATAACCTGATTAACAACTCATTAAAGTTTTCAAAGCCGAACGAACCGCCGGTCATCAAAATTTCTGCCATGGAAATTGTAAAAGGCGACAAATAATATTCCAGGATTGAACTTTCTTATAATGGAATCGGGTTTGAGAAGGAGTTCGAGAATAGATTTTTTTCGAGACTTTTTCGCGCTAAACCCCAAAGATGAGTACGAAGGGACCGGATTGGGACAAAAAATTGTCCACAGGCATAGAGGTTTTATTTTCGCGCGTGCGATTCTGCGTAAAGGTCCTACCTTTACTGTCCTGCTACCGGTCTGACTTTCAGAATCCAAACCCTAACAAAAACCCTAAGACCTATGGCAATGAAATTTTTACTGATCGATGATGACTCGGATGAGCGAGCATTATTTCGAGAAGCATTGGAGGAGGTTTCTCCTGAAACCCTCTGCGTCACCGAAGGGGATACAAAGAAAGCCTTAAAAGAGTTGTTCGACCCGTTGGTTCAACTCCCTAATGTTATATTTCTGGACATAAACATGCCTCGCATCAGTGGCTGGGATTGTCTCAATGCGATAAAGGCTAATGATAATACGAAGGACGTTCCCATTGTAATGTATTCGACATCCTCTCACGAAAGGGACATAAACAGAGCTTTCACTTTAGGTGCTGCATGTCTCCTTACAAAGCCTGAAGACTTTTGCCGACTGAAGAAGTGTCTGTCCGACGTAGTTAGATTGCTGAATGACAACACACCCCTCACCTTACGACAGCTGCAGAGCAGCGAGCAGTGATCAATGAGCATGGAACCCTATACCCTATACCCTATACCCGATACCCTATACCTTATACCCCTATCTTCTTCCCACCCTTACCCATCAATGCAGCACCAGGTACCTTCGCTGCAGGGTGCGCAGGGGACTTCTTTCGGACCCACATATTGAGGAACTCGATTCCTAATGCGAAGGCCATGGAGACGTAGATATACCCTTTCGGCACGTGGACGTGGAGTCCTTCAATAACAAGCACGGTACCGATCATGATGAGGAATGAAATAGCAAGGATCTTCATGGCCGGATGTTTCTGAATGAATTCGCTTACGTGCCTCATGAAGAGCAACATGATGCCAAGGGATATAACGATTGCGATGATCATTGTAAGCAGAACATCTGAAAGTCCGATAGCGGTTATTATCGAGTCAAGCGAGAACACGAGATCGAGGATAAGGATCTGCAGAAGAGCCGACGCCATAGAAAGTTTTTTTGGTTCCTTGTGGTGTTCCGTTCCCTCTATGCGTTTGTGAATTTCTGATGTACTCTTTCCCACCAGGAATAATCCACCTACGATCAAAATAATATCGCGATAGCTAAGCGCAAAGTCGTTGATGTGCATGAACGGTTTGCTCAAGCCAATGATCCAGGTGAT
>DASVBA010000196.1:0-3482 GCA_036376095.1 Chryseolinea sp. | reverse complement strand
CACGGTGAATAACTCTCATCCTTCTGACCAAATATGATATAGTAGTCATATAGGCGATTGGCCGAGCTTTGATCCAGTATGTCCCATACATCTCTTAAGAATGCAGCGACCTTTTTGAGTATCGACACTAGTTACAGAGTTTGATTTGAGCGTATAAGTTAATGTCTATTGTCTGAATTGCTTACACTTGCCTGGCAGGACTTTGGAAAATTTCGACGTTAAATGCATACGATAACTACTTTCCCAATGGAAATTGAGAAGTCCATGGGGCTTTCATTTTCTGACAGCCCAGAGATCGTACAGCGTATCAAAGGGAGGAAAATACTCTTTTTACAAGACGGAAAAACTTGTGCGAGACGATAACGAATGGTATGCAAATCGCAAAACATAGGTAACAGAATCGACGTCCAAAACGTCTCAAGGCAGGTCTAGTGCTTTTTGGGCTTGCAGGAGTTTTTTGTCACTCGTCCAGATGTCAAGATGGAAACGCCTGGAAGCTACCAAGATAACGCAGTCGATCAATCCAACACCTTTCGTGTACAACTTGTTTTGGTATGAAAGTTTTCCTGCGTCGATGAATAGTCCGTCTTCATCTACATGAGGGAGATTCGCCCAATATTCCAGAATTATTTTTTCCTCCCGGTCATCACGAACGCCTTGCAGTAGTTCACCAAATACGACGCTCAACGCACAAACCTGCCTCGCATTCAAATATTCCTGCATTTTTTCGTCAACGGATTTGTTCGTTTTACGAAAAAAGTCGATCCAGACCGATGTGTCGGCGAGAATCACGACTCTCTATTCAGGGTACGTACTTTTTCAGCGCTATAACCGTCGCGGAACTGCAATGGCTTGTCTTTCAATTTCCTAATCGCCTTTTTAATCCGTTGTTGTGCTATATACTCCCGCAAAGCGATCAATATGCTATCAGTAATATTTTTTCCGCCAGTTAATTTTTTGACTTCCTGCACAATATCGTCCGGTAATAAAGCTGTTACTTTCATGAATGCAAAGATAGTTTAAAAATACGATGGTTCATCGTATGTCCATTTTGCAAACAATTTTATCTGGAAATCATTATGAAAGAATCTCCATTGCATATTGTCGTTTGAATTCTATCTTGCAGCGATGGAGAATTTTGTTGTATCGGCACGGAAATACCGCCCGACAGGGTTTGACGAAGTAGTGGGCCAGGAGCATATCACCACTACTCTGAAAAATGCTATCGACAATAATAAATTAGCCCAGGCCCTCCTCTTCTGCGGACCCCGTGGAGTAGGGAAAACCACCTGCGCCCGGATCGTTGCTCGTCTCATCAACGGCTTCGAAGAAAAGGCAGAAACCAACTCGCTTAATATTTTTGAACTGGATGCGGCCTCCAACAACTCCGTCGAAGACATTCGAAACCTTATCGACCAGGTACGCTATCCTCCTCAATTCGGAAAATTCAAGGTGTACATCATCGATGAAGTTCACATGCTTTCGAACGCGGCGTTCAATGCGTTTCTGAAAACGCTAGAAGAGCCGCCGTCATATGCAATCTTTATCCTTGCCACGACAGAAAAACACAAGGTTATTCCAACGATACTCTCGCGTTGTCAGATCTTTGATTTCAACCGTATTCAGATCAGCGACATCGCCAATCATCTTAAGAAGATCGCTCAACGCGAAGGCATCCCCGCTGAAGATGAAGCCCTCCACCTCATCTCTCAAAAGGCGGATGGTGCTCTTCGTGATGCGCTCTCCATATTCGACCTGATGGTAACCTATTCTTCAGGAAAGGGCGTTACCTATAAATCTACTTTGAGCAATCTCCACATTCTGGATTACGACTACTACTTCCAGGTCGTCGACGCGCTCCTTACTGAAAATCATACTCAACCGTTGTTGCTGCTCGACGAAATTCTTCGTAAAGGATTCGACGGACAGAATTTTATCGTCGGCCTCAGTGAACATTTACGAAATCTGTTGGTATCCCAGGACTCAAGAACGGTGAACCTCATGGAAGTACCTGACGGCGTTAAGAAAAAATATGCTCAGCAGGCCGCGTCCTCCCCTCCTTCCTTGCTGCTTACCTGGCTGAACATCGCGAACCTCTGCGATATCAACTACAAAATGAGTAAGAACCAGCGCCTGTCGGTGGAGCTTGCCCTCATGAAAATGGCGCATGTCGGTGCCGTTATGCAACTCAGTCAGGTAAACCAACAGGTGAACCATCCGGCCGATGGGTTAAAAAAAAAATTAGCGTAACGGACGACCAGGTCCCGTCACCGCCTCAAAAGGATCTCAAACCAGCTGACGATAAGGCAATCAAAGATCAAGAGCTTCCGCCGTCAACGGTATCGCCACCCGTTACTCCTCCATCCTCCAAATCAACAGCGCGAACTACAGTTAAGCTCACGGACCTTTTAAAGGTTGAACCGAAAAAAGAAAAGACATCAGAAGTAGCCACGGCTGCGAATGAAGAGAAAAATGCTTTCACGACAGAACAGCTCAACTTGGCCTGGCAGGAATTCGCGGAACAACGCAGAAAATTTCAGGCTGAATATCAACTGCTCGCCCAGCCCTATGAAGTAAAGGATAACAAGGTAATGGTGCATCTGCTAAGCCCTGTGCAGGAAACCATGTTAAACAACGTAAAGACAGAACTGACGGCATTCCTTCGGGAAAAACTAAAGAACAGCTCAATACTTGTTGCCGGCGAGCTTAAAGAATCCGAAGACAAAAAGATGATGTATACGTCAAGGGATAAGTTCGAGTATCTCCTGGAGAAAAATCCTGCACTTAAAGAGATGAAGGAAAGACTCGGGTTGGATCCCGACTTTTAAGACAGTGATCAATAAATCAATCATGATTATTGCGGGTTAGCTGAATCCTTCGCCTTGCTGTCAAAGTCCCTGAAGGGGATTTAGGGGTGAACCGAGGAGCATTGATCAATGAGCAGTGAGGATTGGCCGTTTTTGGTTGAGGCTCTTTCTGAGATGTAGCAATAGATGGCGACTATTCCAGGGTATAGCTAACATAGTCATAATCGGCTCAAATCAATTCCAGCTATGTATATCGAACGAAATGAATTTCAACTGAAGTTCGGAGGTGCCAGGGAAGCTCTTCCGATGTGGAAGGAATATCTTACCAAAGTTCACAGTCGGGACAAGAATATTCACTGTCGGCTGCTAACGGATGTTTCGGGTCCGGGTTATCTGATCATCCTTGAGATTGAATACGAGACATTTGCGGAAGCGGAGCCGTCGATATGTAAGCTAACGCACCAGGAAGACTGGAAAGAGTTCTATTCGAAGTTTATTCCTTTGTGCGAAAGTTCAAAACGAACGTATTATAAGCTTCATTCTTTTTTCTGATCCGTCATTATGAAAGAATAATCTGCGCAAATCCCCGAGTCTCGGTCGTGTCTTTTGATCTGCGAGGATCAGCGGGAAAACATCGTTCCGCACCTGGAATTTTTATAATTTTATAGTATGTCG
>DASVBA010000193.1:0-9067 GCA_036376095.1 Chryseolinea sp. | reverse complement strand
TACGTTCACTGGTGAAAAGACTGATCCTTACTTACGATACATTAATATTCTTCAGTCAAAAAATGAGAAATGAATTGATGGAGGCCTATGCCATTGATTCCGCTTACGCAGAAAAGCACTTTATCATTTCGCCGTTAGGTGTCGATATGGGTTTTTTTAGTAAATATTCAAATGGAAATGGTCCCGAAGCGAAACGCTTTGTGGTGAGTTCAGGGAACAGCGCGCGTGATTTCGACATCCTCATCCGCGCATCTGAAAAAGTGAGGGTTCCATTTAAGATATACTGCAAGCCAGAGTCCTTTCCTAAGTCGACGACTCTTCCACAAAACGTGGAGATCTTGTCCGGCGAATTTCCATTCGAACAAATCTGCAAAGACTACGATGACTCCAAAGTGATCCTGATCCCACTGGCCGCAAACCCCGAAGGACCCATTGGATTTACAAGCTTGCTTGAGGCGTTCGCGATGGGTAAACCTGTTATTATGACACGAAATGATTACATCGATGTAGATTTTCACAATGAAAAAATAGGAATGGTAGTTGAAGCAAACGACGTCGATGGTTGGGTGCACGCAATGACGATGATGCTTAATGATTATCCGTTATTGCAAGAAATGGGAGCGAATAGTTTGCGGTTAGGATCAGAAAAATACAACATCAATGTTTTTGCCCGTGATCTTGCAACCGCCCTGGTAACCACATACCAACGGTATATTTCCAAACATCAATCCTAACGTGCGGGAGATTAAAAGTACATTGCCAAACGTTTCAAAGTACGATTTGTGTTTTAGGAACTTAGCTATGCCGGGATCCCTATAGTTAAAAATGGCTGTGACCAGGATGCAGGTCTATAACCAAATCCTATTAAAGCAGCTAAAAAGGCTTATACCCAATGAAACAAAAAATCTTGCATGATACCATCGATACCAAAAGCTCAAAACAGCCCTAAAGGCACGGGCTTAAACGTATAACAATAAGGGCAAAACCGTTTCCAGTTTGCCCCGTTAACGGTTCCTGTCGACAACGTTAGTGACTGCAACGAATGTCGTAAAGGTGCGTCAATCCCCTGAGTGTTCAAATTTTTGAAGTGTACGGTTTTCCTGACTAAATGCCGAGAGTAAGAACTGCGGCAAAAAAGAAGAAGAATGTTTATAGTTGCTCCCTAATACATCCGGGTTTACCCTGAGCACATCACAGGTCAACGTAATTTTCGCCGAGATAAACCAGAGGTTAAGATTTTCATTCGACGATAAATCCAAAATACGCTTGATCCTCTATCTGATCACTGATGGGATTAAAAAAAACTCGCGCATCAAATTGAGGATCGCCTTCAGAGCAAGTGCCTTTTGGAAGGTCTGCCCGGCTTGTGCTGATTTCTAAGAAGTTTGGGTCAAAATAGTAGACACCAGATTGTTTGACCCTATATTCCAATTCAACCATCCACTTGTCACCTTCTAACGAGCAATCAAATTGGTAGACGCTGTGTGCCTGTCCTTTCACGACATTTAGATCAAAATACGTATCAAAATCCTGGAAGATTGTCCTTGGCGTTCCGAAAAAATCCGAAGAATCGACACTAAGTTGAGTGTACTTATCCAGCTTGAGCACGATTGATACCTTCCTATCAATGTCGACGTAATCATTAGAAATGGAATCGTAGAAGTACCTTGACAGGATGACCGAAACCAAAATCTTATCGCCCACGTGGATCTTTGCCGGCGCCTTCATTTCGATTTGATGGCTGCCGAATTTAAATTGTTGAGGAACGTATTCTCTGCAGTCGAAGCATGAGCTGATGCTTGTTAAAAAGGATAAAAGCACAAGCGTCACACAAACTGGGATAGGGCCGAAATGATTCTTGAATAGTCGCACACGGCTCATGTCATTCAATTTTATTTTCACAACGGTGAACCCTAAAGTAAAGAAAAAACTATGGCGTGATTGCAACAGATGATTCGATTAATAACAATAATTGTTGTGGTGTTCAAATTCACAACAAGGAATGATGATTTGCGCTTCCGGACAAAGTTCAGCAGGCTCAGGTTCCTTGCAACAAACTTTGGGTTTTCAAAGAGCACTGAACCCTGCCGGTACTTGTTCAAAAGTGACCGTCAAACATCCATCATGTATAGTTTAATAGGAATGAAGAATCGAGAATGCCTTACAACCAGACAGCTAGGCGACTGCAACGCATCCTTCAATTTGGTAGTAACAACTCGTAATAGATAAACATGAGTAAAAAGTCCGGAAAAAAATTCCATCAGTGAGAGCTTTCCCAGTTTGAACTTGCGAGCACTACCGACGTTTCGATTTGGCGCGGCGGAATTTTCCAGTACTTCTGCAAGAGTCTTTCTCTGTCGTTAGATACCAGGTTAAACCCGCGTTTTTTATAGAAGCTAATTGCCCATGTAGCGTCCGCCCACGTACCGATTAAGATTGGTTTCGTAGTCAGCATGGACAAGTAATCCAATAACTTACCCCCTATGCCTGTATTCCTCGCAAGGGTTCTAACGTAAGCATGTCTGATCAGCGTCACCTCTTGCACGTCTTGAATTCCCATGACCCCTATAACTTTGTTGTTCTCGCGATAACACCAAAACTGAACTCCGTCCTCAATCTGACGCTGCAATTCTTGCTCCGACATGTAGGGTTCATGCCACCGGTCTGCGGGAATTATGCCTTTGTACGCCGATGCAGCGTCGTTGATAATAGTTAAGATCTCTGCAAAGTCCGTTTTATCACTTGGAGTAATCACAACGTGAATTTAGTTTTCCCGGCTGGATGTTTTTATGTGGCCGACAACACCTCTGCGCGAGATGGGGAACCCTTGTGACACCGGATACTCATACCCATAAAAAAAGCCTCGAATCAAAATGATTCAAGGCTTTCCTGTAGTCTGTACGGGAATCGAACCCGTGTTACCAGAATGAAAATCTGGTGTCCTAACCCCTAGACGAACAGACCAACTTGTCCAAACATTTTACTAACCGTAAAATGAGGGTGCAAATATAGATCGACCGTATTGAATTGCAAACCTGTGCGGTAAATTTTTGAGAAAACCCTATTTTATTTCGTTGGTTTTGGGCTTGGCGTCATTTATTTTTGGCATCTCTTAAATTAAACCAGACAAACACAATGACTAAAGTAGGAATTAACGGATTCGGTCGCATCGGCCGTCTTGCGTTCAGAGCTGCTCTCACCCGGAAGGATATCGAGATCGTTGGAATCAATGATATAGTGGATCCTGAATACATGGCGTACATGTTGAAGTACGACTCAACCCACGGAAAATTCGATGGTACTGTCGAGGTTAAGGATGGCCATCTTGTGGTCAATGGCAAAAAAGTCCGTGTTACGGCTGAAAAGGATCCCGCTAATTTGAAATGGTCGGAAGTAGGTGCCGAAATCGTTATAGAATCCACTGGTCTTTTCCTGACGCAGGCCGATGGACAAAAACATATCACTGCCGGAGCAAAGAAAGTGGTGTTCTCCGCTCCTGCCAAGGATGATACTCCAACCTTCGTAATGGGTGTCAACCATAAGAAATTAACCGCGCAGCATACGATCGTATCGAATGCTTCCTGTACTACTAACTGTCTGGCGCCAGTAGCGAAAGTATTGCACGATAAATTTGGTATCACGGAGGGCTTGATGACCACCGTTCACGCAGTGACAGCCACGCAAAAGACCGTTGATAGCCCCTCCTTGAAAGACTGGAGAGGTGGCCGCGGCGCTTATCAAAATATCATCCCTTCTTCTACGGGTGCAGCAAAGGCTGTTTCTCTCGTTATCCCAGAATTGAAGGGCAAGCTTACCGGCATGTCGTTCCGTGTTCCGGTTGCCGATGTGTCCGTGGTTGACCTTGTGGTAAGACTGGACAAACCAGCAAGTTACGATCAGGTTAAAGCAGCAATGAAAGAAGCTTCTGAAGGTGAACTCAAAGGAATCCTCGGCTATACTGAAGATGATGTGGTTTCTTCAGATTTCCTCGGTGATGCACGAACTTCCATCTTTGACGCTAAGGCAGGTATTGCCCTGAACGACCGCTTCATAAAGGTTGTAGCGTGGTACGACAACGAGTGGGGTTACTCCAATAAGCTGGTAGACCTTGTGCAAGCGCTTGCTAAGATTCAGTAAGCAAGATAAGTCCTGAAAACTAAGGCTATCCGCTGGACGGATAGCCTTTTTTATTGTTACAACTTATATCTTGTTCCTGACCGTTTGCATTAACGCTATTCCTTCTTTCGGACATTATCCTTATATTAAAGTAGTGGAGATATGAAAATTTTTTAAGGCTCCTGCGTTTATAATGCTAGGCTTAATGGTTCGCGGGTGACAAATTACTACGAGATACTGGGTATTGATATCAGTGCAAATTCGGCGCAGATAAGGGCAGCCTACAAAAGGCTTGCAATGGAATATCATCCCGACAGGAATCCCGGAAACACGCAGGCTGAAGAAATCTTTAAGCTTGTAAATGAAGCGTACCATACTCTTTCAGACTCATTAAAGAAAGCCAGATACGACGCGGTGCTTTTCCCAAGGCACACATTCACACCCGAAGAACAGCGTGAAATCAACAAGTGGAACTATTATCGCTGGCAAAAGGCTCAGCAAAAAACACATTACGTCATTGACAAAGAGTATTTCAGGATTCAGGGATTGGCGATGCTTGTGTTCATTGTTATCGCGGGTTTTTGTTTTGCGTTGATGCACACTGCCCAATACGTTGTTGAACAAAAGCAAATGAAACACTACCTGGCCAATACCATAACATTAAAGCGGGCAGGTAGCCTCTTTACTTCGGGCCAGTTTGACGAAGCGTTTACAGTAATCCATACGTTGGATGAAACGGATCCGCTGGAGTATCGAAGCAATTTTACGCGCGATAGTCTGGTATCGGAGCTTCGACGCATGGCAGATCGAAAATTTGAAACCAAGGATTTTGCCGGCGCTGTTGGATTATTTCTTGTCCTTAAGAGGCACGAAATTCCAGTTCGGGTTGAAACGCTGCGCAACTTATCGATATGCCAGTACTTTCTCGAAAATTATAAGGAATCCTTCTTGGCCATGAAGGAGTTGTACGATCAGCATCCTAACAGTCCGGAGTTGGCGTTTAGTCTTGGGATGATCAATTTGGAAAAGCTTGACAATGATGAACAGGCTCTCCATTATTTCACCATTGGAAAGAACCTTTTTGAGGATAATCTCACAAAACGCTATGGACCGTCATTCAAGATGATCATGAACGGCCAAGACGCACCCGATATCTATTTCCAGATCTTTGAAGGGCGCGCGCGTACAAACATCAAACTGAATAAGTTCCGCGATGCAGTGTCGGACTGCGATTGGGCTATTCACCTGCGGCCAGGCGAGGGTGAGCCCTACCGGTTACGAGCCATCGCAAAGTTCGGAAGCGCCGTTCAGACTGACGGATGCAGTGACTTAAACAAAGCGAAAAAGCTCGGCGCAAAAGAAACCTCAGCTCTGGCAAAAAAATACTGCCAGTGATTCCTTCTGGAAAAAAACACGCATAAACTCGGCGCATCTTTTATTTTTGACGAATATTGCTTCCGCCTCTGGACGAGTCTTAACCATTCGCTATGACTGATCTTTCAAAAGAACACCTGGATTCTGTAAAGAAGAGCTATTTCAACATTCTCGCCCTATTCCTGGGCAATGAACAGATTGAAAGCCGCTTTTTACGATGCCTCCTGAAGTGGGGATTCCAGTTGAGGCTGACGACTGACGACCTCAGAAGCGCCGATGTAGACATTACACATCTTAAATTCACCTCCGTTGGTGAAAAGGTGGAAAAACTGGAGGCTATCTATCACCTTGTATTTATGATCTACCTCGATGAGGTTGTAGAAGATATTGAGCTTGAAGTTGCCACTATTTACGCCAAAGAGCTAGGTTTCAAATCCACCGTCGTCAGCGAACTCTTCAAGTCTATTGCTACGGAGCCCTACGATCAGGCCAGCGAACGCAACGTGCGCCAGGAAGTGATAGACTTCCTGAGTCTTTACGAAGCGTAACGCTCACGCAGAAGTCGCTTAATTTCTGGCCCGGATACCTTTCAACATGCTGAATAACAACACTATGAAATCATTTTGTCTGAGCGTCATCCTTCTTTCGGCGTTTGTTTCAGGTTTTGGGCAGGGAACTGCCAATGACGTGGATCAATTCATCGATGCATGGCACATGGCCGCGAGCAATGCTGATGCTAAGACGTTCTTCGAGTCTATGGCCGAAGATGCGGTCTATATTGGCACCGACGCAACGGAGCGATGGACCAAGTCTGAGTTCGTCACTTTTGCAAAACCTTATTTCGATCGAGGCAAAGCCTGGGATTTTAAACCTCGCGACCGCGACGTTCATGTAACATCTGACGGGCAAAGTGTATGGTTTTCCGAACTTTTAGATACATGGATGGGTGTTTGTCGGGGTTCGGGCGTTCTGATGAAGACGAGCAGCGGTTGGAAGTTCAAGCAATACCATTTGTCTGTTACCGTTCCAAATGCAATCATCAAGGATTTTATAACACTCGTCGAGAATTTTGAGAAGAAGGAAAAGCGCTGATCGACAATTACCCGCTACACCTTCCGCCGGGAGTTGCTCTCGAAAATTTTGATACCGATGTATGATTTGAGCTTACATTAGGTGGAACTCTTTCTTTATTACAGCCACTTTTGAACATCAATTTGATCCAAAGGTTATGGCACACATGAACAACATACACTACCGGTCAGTTACCAACACCAGGATACCGGCGCGCGTACGACAGTTTCTCGTCCTCATCTCAACTATTCTGGTTGGAATGCTGGTTTCTGTGTTCGCTGGCGCGTAACCGGTAAAGATAATGGACCCAAAAGGTTCACCCTGCTGTATTTCAACCGCGATCAGAAGGGCTGGTCGAGGTTGAATACACAGAAATTAGTTTCCCAAGTCCCACCTTCCAGTGGGATTTTTTATTTTGCGCCGCTTTCCTCAGTGTGGCCGGAATCCTTACCTTTCTTTCCAACCTAATTCCATGAGTTTCAGCCCCGAAGTCTTTCTCAGAAATCTGGCGCAAACTACAGATTCACCGTATCTCATTTCCATCGAGCGAGCCGAGGGCATCTATCTCTTCGGTCCTAATGGCAAGCGATATATCGATCTTATCTCAGGTATTGGCGTAAGCAACGTAGGCCATAGGCATCCAAAGGTTGTTAAGGCAATTAAGGACCAGGTAGACAAGCACCTTCACGTGATGGTTTATGGGGAATACATCCAGTCAGCACCAAACCTCCTGGCAAAGAAGCTTTCGGAACTGCTACCTACAGACCTGAACTGCAGCTACTTTGTCAACTCCGGAACTGAAGCAAATGAGGGTGCGCTTAAGCTCGCAAAACGTTTCACGGGAAGAACCGAGATCGTGTCGTGCCGGAAGTCTTACCATGGCAGCACACACGGATCGATGAGCGTTTCCGGAAATGAAGTAAAGAAGAGGGCGTTTCGGCCGTTGTTACCAGATGTCCGCTTCATCGACTTTAATGTTGTTGAAGATCTGGAAAATATTACCGAACGTACCGCATGCGTGATCATGGAAACCATTCAGGGAGACGCTGGCGTACGTATTCCTTCGAAAGAATACATGAAAGCCGTTCGGCAACGATGTGACCAGACGGGAGCGCTCCTCATTCTTGATGAGATCCAATGCGGCATGGGCAGAACCGGATCACTATTCGCTTTTCAAAATTATAACATAGTCCCGGATATCCTTACCGTTGCAAAAGCCTTTGGCGGAGGCCTTCCGCTCGGTGCCTTTATTTCGAGCCACGAAAGGATGAAATGTCTTACCCACGATCCCATGCTTGGCCATATCACCACGTTTGGCGGAAATCCCGTGTGCTGTGCCTCGGCATTGGCAACCCTGGAAGTCATCGAGGAGGAAAGGTTACTGGAACAAGTCGAAAGCAAAGGGAAGTTGTTTGAAAAATACCTTCAACATAAACGCATCCGTGAGGTCAGGAGGATCGGACTCTTGTTTGCTATTGATTTTGAATCCGAGGAATTGGTATCACGGATTGTTCAAGAGGGAAAAAAAAGAGGCGTTATCTGTTATTGGTTCCTGTCACATCCTTATAGTTTCCGGATTGCTCCTCCCCTGACGATAACGGCTGAAGAAATCAAAGTTTCCTGCGACCTCATTTTGCAGGCTATTGAGAATGCGTAACTTTGTTCATGATCCGCGATCCCAAAAAGCCATTCGATCGTCTCGACTATACCTACAAGCTGTTTGTTGTTATTGCTCTTGCAATTACTGCAATAATACTTGCTAAAGACATCGTCGTACCATTGGCTTTCGCAGTATTCCTTTCGGTTGTCATGCTTCCGTTGATCTCGAAAATGGAAAAGCGAAATATCCCGCCGGCCATCTCAATCACGCTGGTACTGTTGGCAACCGTCGTTTCGGTAGGGTTAATTATCTGGCTTATCGTAGACCAGGTGGTCGGCTTATTGAACGACCTTCCGAATTTACAGGCAAAGTTCGAGACATTTATGAACCAGTTGAGCCGCACCCTTCGCAGGGACTTTGGGATCAGCACCATTGATCAGAATAAGATGTTGGGAGAATTCATGAGAAGTGTCAGCCTGTATCTCGGCGACATACTTCTTTCTACGACAACGGCGATCTCAACACTGGTGCAGATTCCAATCTACATTTTCCTATTTCTTATTTACCGCGACAAATTCCGGGACTTTTTCCTAAGCCTCGTTCCTGGCGACGAAGAATTTGCCTGGAAAAAAGATATTGAACGGGTCGTCCAAGGATACATTTCAGGGTTGACTTTAGTTACCTTGATCATTGCAGCCCTTAATTGCATCGGATTACTGGCACTGGGAATCGATCATGCAATTTTCTTCGGAATTCTTTCCGGGGTACTCACCATCATTCCTTATGTGGGGATTATCATAGGGGCGCTGTTTCCCATCCTCATGGCGCTCATCACCAAAGATAGCATTTGGTACACTATCGGCGTGGTGATCGTGTTTTCTGTAGTTCAGTTTCTCGAGGGAAATT
>DASVBA010000190.1:0-5070 GCA_036376095.1 Chryseolinea sp. | reverse complement strand
TGGAGGCTTCAACGGTGTATCGCGCCGAGAAAGAAGCTGGCGACAAAGTTGTTGCTCGGATTGCGTCGTGAAGTTTAAGATACCCACATTCACTATGTCACATCGTTCGCCAAAGGTTACTTTAGTAGGTGCAGGACCCGGTGATCCGGAACTCATTACTGTTAAAGGAATAAATGCCATAAAATCCGCCGACGTCGTGCTTTATGATGCGTTGGTGTCGTCAGAAATTTTGGACATCATTCCTCAAGGTGTTCCGTCATTGTGTGTAGGCAAACGAGCAGGTTCTCATTCCTTTAAGCAAGAAGATATCAATGAGCTTATTGTCGAATATGCATATTTATACGGTCATGTTGTAAGGCTAAAAGGTGGAGATCCGTTCGTGTTTGGACGCGGTTCCGAGGAACTTGCCTATGCGGAAGCACACGGGGTTTCATCGTATGTCGTGCCTGGGCTCAGCAGTGCTTTAGCGGTCCCTGCCAGCATCAACATTCCGGTCACGGCCAGGGGAATCAGCGAAAGCTTTTGGGTTGTAACAGGCACAACTAAATCGGGCGAAGTCTCCAGTGACATTGCTCTAGCAGCTCAATCAAGCGCAACGGTAGTGGTGTTAATGGGCTTGAACAAGATACAAGACATCATGGAACAGTTTCAACGTCACGGAAAAAACGAAACACCCGTTGCCGTTATTCAAAATGGAACACTTCCCAATCAAAAAAATATCATAGGAAAGGTTTCGACCATTGTTGAGCTTGCATCGCATGCGCATATTGGCTCCCCGGCAATCATCATAATAGGTGAAGTGGTAGGTTATGCGCATACACTAAATGAGGTAGTTAAAGAGGTGATCGTTCAATATCAATAAAAGAATGGAGCGCAATAATCTTTTCCCCATCTTTCTAAAGCTTGAATCACTTGAAACATTGATTGTAGGCGGAGGGCACGTCGGCTATGAAAAACTTTCGGCGATCCTTAAAAACAGCCCGTCTGCGAGCGTGACGCTGGTGGCAAGAACCATTCAGGATCCCATCAGAGAGCTGGCAAACAGCCATCCGGGTGTAAAACTTCAAGAGAGAAATTTCAAACTCTGGGATTTGTGGGACAAGGACATCGTCTTGCTGGCAACGGACAATCGCAGCCTGCACGTAACTATACGCAATTTCGCCCGAACCAAACGGATCCTTGTCAATGTTGCGGATACACCGGATTTGTGTGATTTCTATTTAGGGTCGGTAGTGACACGAGGTAATCTTAAGATCGGTGTTTCAACCAACGGAAAATCCCCGACGATCTCAAAGAGGATGCGCGAATACCTGGAAGAAGCCATTCCTGAAGAGACCAACGAATTGTTGGAAAACATGCACAAGATCCGGGACCGGATAAAGGGCGACTTTAACCACAAGGTCAAGGTCTTGAATGACATTACGTCTTCCTGGCTGGAAACGCCAGCAGCCAAATAGCTAACATTTCCGCCCTTCTTATTTATGACCCAGGGAGGACACTCAACCTCCTTCCGTCGTTCGTGTATTTTTTATTCGATTTTGAGCAGCTTTTCGTTACTTTCGAATAAAATGTAAGGTTATGAGCTCTCGCAGAAAATTCATTCGCACATCTTCCGCCGCTATTGCCGGTGCGGGGATCTTGGGACCAATATCATGGGAATCTGTCGCAAATAGCAGGGCATCTATTGCTCAGAGCGACAAGGTTAATGTCGGATTGATCGGAACAAAGGGTATGGGATGGTCTGACCTGCAATCGTTCATGAAGAATCCTGAAGTCAATGTTATGGCTCTTTGCGATGTGGACGAGAATGTAATGTCTGGCAGGGTGGCTGATTTGGCCAAGGCTAATATCAAAGTAAAGACGTACGGTGATTATAGAAAATTGCTGGAGAATAAAGACATCGATGTCGTTATCATCGGCACGCCCGATCATTGGCATTGTTTGCAGATGGTGGATGCCTGTGCTGCCGGAAAGGACGTATATGTTGAAAAGCCTATCGGGAATTCTATTGTCGAATGTAACGCTATGGTTGCGGCTCAAAAGCGATATAATAAAGCTGTACAGGTAGGGCAATGGCAACGAAGTATGCCTCATTTTGTTGACGCACTTAATTTCCTTAGAACAGGACAACTCGGGCAGATACGCACGGTTAAAGCCTGGGCCTATCAGGGTTGGATGAAGAACATTGTTGTGAAGCCGGATACACCGGTACCCGCTGGCGTCAACTATGACATGTGGCTCGGACCTGCTACAAAAAGACCTTTTAATGAAAACCGATTCCACTTCAACTTCCGGTGGTTCTGGGACTATGCCGGTGGCTTGATGACCGACTGGGGTGTGCACCTGATCGATTATGCACTATTGGGAATGAATAACCCCCAGCCGAAATCTATCTATGCCTCTGGTGGAAAGTATGCCTATCCGGATGGTGCCCACGAAACGCCAGACACATTGACGACCACCTATGAGTTTGATAATTTCACAATGTTGTGGGAACAGGCTCAGGGGATCAGCAACGGAAACTACGGTAAGGATCACGGCATTTCATATATCGGGAATAATGGCACCCTCGTGTTGTATCGGGGCGGGTGGGAAGTTTTAAGCGATGAAAAACGTATGGAACCTATTCCTTTTCAGCCTAACAAGGGCTCCGGCCTTGATGCTCACACCCGCAATTTCCTTTCAGTGGTAAAATCAAGGAAATTTGATGAACTAACGTGTCCGATATACGCAGGAGCACACGTGGCGACTGTTTGTCAAATGGGAAACATCTCATTTAAAACTGGAATGCCAGTGCATTGGGATGCGAAGCTTTCGAAATTTCGAGAGGAAGAAGCGAACAAGTTTCTTAGCGCAAAATATCACAACGGTTATACACTGCCTTCAATCTCTTAAAGTCCAAGCGCTAATTGCGTTTCAGCAAAAAGATTTCCGGGATCTCTTTTGTGCCTGAAAATACGTCGGCGACCAGCTCCCCGAGAGCAGGGCCGTGTTTGAATCCGTGACCTGAGCCTCCGCCCAGCAAAAACACATTGTTATAACCAGGGTGTTTGTCGAAAACAAAATTCCCGTCCGGAGAATTTTCATACGGACAGATGCGGTGTTCCACCAAGGGCGCACCCTTTAACTTGGGAAAACGATGAGCGATGAACTTTCTCGCATTTTCCAAGGCTGATGGAGTGAGAGTGTGATCACCTGACGTTGGGTCAAACGTTTCACCGCGGATATCTACACCGATCTTAAAGCCGCGATACGCATTCCCAGGAATACCATAATAAAAATCCTTGCCGTCCACATCAACCCACACCGGTAGATTTTCAAAGTTCTGCGATTCTTCGGCGGGTGGGCCAAAATAATAGACTTCTTGCTTTGTGCAGGTAATAATTTCTTGAAGAACATCTGGAAACAAACTCCCCAGCCACGATCCACAGGCGAAGACAAATGCGTCGGCCTGGAGGTTTGTTCCCGTTGAAAGCAAAATACCTTTCGTATCTAGTTCCGCATTTACCGATACTTTGCATTGAAAGTATTTACCACCTTCCTTGATGAATGCTTCATGAACGGAATGAACAGATTCACGAGCTTTTAAATAGCCTCCATAGGGATCGAGGTAGGCATGATGAAGGTCGGCGACATTAATGAGTGGGTATCGTTTTCTTATCTCTGCCGGATGGAGATATTCATAGTCCATGCTATGCGATTTGGCGAATGGCACAGAATCGTCAACGAGAGGAGTCTGGTTTTCATAACAAAACCAAATAACCCCGGCATTAAAAAAGATTTTTCGGCCAAACGTCTTTTCGTTTTCCTTCCAAAGCTCAAGCGCCCGGACATTCATGTCGAAGTAGACCTGATTGGCTCCGTATGTCGAACGGATAACTCTGGTCTCGTCTCCAGAGCTTGATCGCGAATGTGCCGGCCCCCAGGCATCTATCAATGTGACTTTAAAGCCCTTTCTCAGTAGATAAAGAGCTGACCACCCTCCGAAGGCGCCAGCGCCAACTACAACAATGTGGCTGCCTTTTTCGAATCCGATCTGTTTTCTGCTGGCATCGCTCTTTTGAGGAACCTTAGGGGCAAAGGTGTTAAGATTGGGCTCCTCCATCCTTATTTTTTCCAGGTAGAGGGATCAACGCGCCATGCTTTTAATGAGGTCACTTGTTCCTCAGAAATGAATTTTTGATCAAGGGCATATTTGATAAGACTACTATAATCGCAGAGGCTGATGAGCGAAGTATTAGCCTCATAAAAATTTCGTGTTGCAATATCAAACCCATAATTGAATATTGAAACCATACCCAAGACTTCAAAGCCAGCATCACGAAGTGCCTGAGCGGCTTTCAGTGAACTTCCTCCTGTCGATACAAGATCTTCTATCACTACAACCTTTTGGCCTTTTACTACTTTCCCCTCGATAAGGTTCTCCATGCCATGGTCCTTTGGTTTTGGACGCACATAAAGAAATGGCAGATCCAGCGCCTGAGCGACTAGTGCTCCTTGTGCTATGCCCGCGGTCGCGACCCCGGCAATCGATTCAACGGTAAAAAAATTTTCACGTATTGCGGACACCAGCCCATCCCGGATTGCACTTCGGATTTGAGGATATGACAAAGAAAGTCGGTTGTCGCAATAGATTGGAGATTTCCATCCCGAACTCCATAAGAATGGTTTATCCGTGCTCAACTTGATGGCCTCGATCTGCAGAAGCATCCCGGCGACTTTGCCGGCCATCTCGTCCTGTGTTTTAATTATGGGCATATTTCGAAAGTTAGAATTAAATTCCATTCCTTTAAAGAGCCTCGTTTGCCAATTCCTTTTAGTAAGAGGGCTAATTTTACTTTTTAAAAATCTTTAAATCCCCTTGCCAGCTTGATAAATATTTGCTCTTTTGCGTAGAATGTTAAGGTGTAAACCCTTCACGCATGGTCATTTTTATCAACGACATCCCTTGTCACATCCTACAGGCGGATGAGCAGCCTGACGGCGGAAGGGTAAACAATATCATTGATGCGTCGCAAGAAACCCTAACGCAGGCAAAGCTTCTGAACCACGTTTGGGTCCAGAATGTGG
>DASVBA010000188.1:0-4924 GCA_036376095.1 Chryseolinea sp. | reverse complement strand
TCCGTCTCATTGCCTGCTGTAAGAATGATTATACCGGGAGGGGAAGCCCACGAAAAATACAAGAGCATTTTAATGGAAATCGGCGAGTGGGCAAAAAGCGTAAAAGCACCTGATGGTACTATTGTACCGATGATCTTTCGGCCTTATCATGAATTTGATGGTGGATGGTTTTGGTGGGGCAAGCCACATTGTACACGGGAGGAATTCATTTCCCTCTGGCGTTTCACTGTATCCTATCTAAGGGACGTTGTTGGCGTTCATAACTTTATTTACGCATTCTCACCAGATAATAGATTCCGGACCGAAAAAGAGTTTCTGGATCGATATCCCGGCGACGAATACGTCGATATGGTAGGAATGGATAACTATGGGGATATGGGTCGAAACCGTTACGCGCCGGACACCGCCGCAATGAAGCTCAGGATTGTTTCCGATTATGCGATCAAGGCGGGAAAACTTGCTGCCTTTACTGAAACAGGTCTCGAATCGATCCCCAACACAACATGGTGGACTGAAACGTTGTTAAAGGTGATGAAGAGTCAGAAAATGAGACTCGCTTATGTCCTGGTCTGGAGAAATGACACCCGAAGCCCTACACATTATTATGCTCCTTTTCCGGGCCAGGTTAGTGTACCGGACTTTCTTAGGTTCTACGATGATCCCTATACGTTATTTGAATCAGATCTCAAGGATCTTTATCGGCGTTAGTCGAACTTAGTCTTGTCGAAACAATTAGCCTGACTCCGGTATCTGAACACCGATTAATGCTATTGAAATTCTGCGGCCAACTAAGTATCTTACTTGATAATCAAAAAATAAGTCATGCCCTTATTCATGGATTTTCACAAGGGTCTGTCTGTAACCGTTGAAGACGTAAAAAATGCGCACATCGCCGACGAGCGCGTACAAGAAAAATACGGTGTAAAATACCATCAGTTTTGGGTGAATGAGGACGCTGGTGCCGTCTTCTGCCTTATGGAGGGGCCGGACAAAGAATCCTGTGAAGCGGTGCATCGGGAGGCCCACGGAAATGTTGCATGCTCGATCGTTCAGGTCGAACCCGGGTTTTATGAGCTCTTAATGGGCAAGGATCAGCAAATTGACAAAGGCCACGTAAAATTCGAAGATGGGATGGTGGACCTGGGTTATCGCAACATCATGGTTGTAGCAATTCAGGCGCTTACGACCCTAACGACCTCATCCGACTACCCTCTGTTGCAAGCTCCGCACGACGAACGGAAGCTCGTGCAAGACAAGGTTGCCCTTCTTCACGGGCGAGAGATCAAGTGGTCGACTGACGATAGCCTGATAAGTGTCTTCAATTCGTCTACGAATGCAGTACGGTGTGCATTTGAAATCCAAAAAGAACTCCTGAAAATGCAGGAGAACGCAAGAGAGAGGAATTTTCAATTTTATTTTAGAATAGGAGTTGGCGCCGGTCAGCCTGTCACGGAAAACGATGAGTTTTTTGGCGAGGCGATCAAACTCGCGCGGCGTCTTTGCAACCTCACCCGTACGAACGAGGTGCTGATCTCATCGCTGGTAGACGAACTTTGTGACGTTAAAGACATCTCCCGTTTGCACGGTCCTCAGAATAGCGCAGTAAAGTCGCTCAATTCTTCCGAAGAAAAATTTGTCAATAATCTTTTCAGGGTAACGGATAAGAACCTCTCGGATGAAAATTTTAGTATTGAAGCGTTAAGCCGCGATATTGGGATCAGCCGCCCCCAGCTTTACAGGAAGATCGTCACCTTGACGGGCAGGTCTCCGAATGACCTCATAATAGACTTGCGTATGGATAAGGCTCTATCCCTTTTGAAGCGTAAAACCGGGAACATCTCACAGATAGCGCTCGAAGTGGGTTACAGCAATCCTTCGTACTTCGCGAAGTGCTTCACCAAAAAATTCGGGTGCACGCCGTCCAAGTACGTGGAGACCGCGCGCGTCGCATAACCATTTCATCCCCGCACTTAGGGATGCAATTGGTGAGGTGAACGATTAGCGCGAGGAATTGAACAACTTTTGTTAGCCTTTCGGCACAATACATTTCCATATTTGATTTCATTTTCTTTCTGCTTACCAACTAGTCTAACAAAAAGAACTCTTATGATCTCAACTATTGAAAAAAGAACGAGTCGTCTTTTGGACGAATCGGCGGTGCAAAGCTTTAGGAGCTCAATTCGTGGAAAAGTCATTACTGCTAACGAGCCCTCCTATGATGAGGAAAGGGCTGTGTATAACGGTATGATCAACAGGTTTCCGGCTTTGATCGTCAAGTGCCGGGATGTGGCTGATGTTATAAGTGCTGTGAACTTTGCCAGAGATCAGAAACTTGACCTCGCAATTCGCGGAGGGGGACACAACGCCGGCGGCCTCGGTGTCTGCAATGACGGCTTGGTGATCGATCTTTCCCTCATGAACGGAATCCGTATTGACCTTGAAGCAAATACAGTCCGCGCTGATGGAGGATGTTTATTAGGCGACATCGACCATGCTACTCAGATGTTTGGCAAAGCTATTCCTACCGGAATATTTTCGACAACAGGAATAGCCGGACTTACACTAGGTGGTGGGTTGGGACATCTCACGCGTAAGTATGGGCTGGCCATCGACAGTCTGGTTGAAGCAGACGTGATACTCGCCGATGGATCGCTTGTTACGGCCAGTGAAAAGAAAAATCCCGATCTGTTTTGGGCGATCCGCGGAGGTGGGGGCAATTTTGGTGTTGTTACTTCCTTCCTTTTTAACTTGCAGGATGCAGGGATTGTCCATGGCGGGCCTATGCTTTGGGATATTGAGGACTCAGAAGAGTTACTTCGGTTTTACCGCGATTTTATACTTAAGGCCCCCAATGAGGTATACTGTTATTTTGCATTTCTTACCGTGCCACCAGTGCCGATCTTTCCGGCTGAATTACACCTGAAAAAAATGTGTGCTCTCCTGTGGTGCAATATTGGCGACACGACACTTTCAACGAAAGATGCATTTGACACGTTTCGGAAATTCAAGAAGCCTGCCCTGGATTATGCGGGACCAATTCCATTTGCTGCATTGCAGTCTATGTTTGATCCGCTGTATCCCAAAGGTTTACAATGGCACTGGAAAGCTGATTTTGTGAAAGAACTCAGTGATGAGGCTATAAAATTGAATGTGAAGTATGGAAGCAAGTTACCCACCCCACAATCCACAATGCACCTATATCCAATCAATGGACAAGCTCATAAAAAGAACAACGAGGATACGGCATTCAGTTATCGCGATGCCAACTGGGCACAGGTAATTGTTGGAATAGATCCTGATCCCGAAAATGCTGAGAAACTCTCCACATGGACCCGTGAGTATTGGTCGGCACTTCATCCGTTTTCCGCGGGGGGAGCCTATATAAATTTTATGATGGACGAAGGACAGGATCGAGTACGGGCAGCTTACCGCGAAAACTACGACCGGCTCGCGAAGATCAAGTCTAAGTACGATCCCGAGAATCTATTTCGAATTAATCAGAATATTAAACCAAATTGATGTTAAACCTCAAAAACCCTATGATTATGAACACTGATAATTCTCGCAGAAAGTTTATGGAGACAATGGCAGCTGGAGCTGCTGGTCTTTCATTGTTCTCAGGTACCGCCGTCGCGGGTAGTTTGCAGCCAGACACGGCAATGATGGACGATGCTGATGCCTGGTTCAAAAAAATAAAAGGAAAACACAAGATCGTATATGATGCACCCGAGCCTCACGAAGGATTTCCTATCATCTGGTCATGGGTATTCTACAAAACGAACAATGCCACCGGTACACCTGATAACGAATTGACTGCTGTCGTTGTCCTTCGGCATAGTGCCATACCATTTGCCATGGAGGACAAGCTCTGGGCTAAATATAAGTTTGGTGAAAACTTCAAGATCAACGATCCCAGTACGTCCGCCCCGGCTGTTAAGAATCCATTCTATGTCCCGGAAGCCCAGATGTGGAAAGATTTCGGAATAGAAGGAATCAAGACGCTACAGGGACGTGGTGTGATGTTCTGCGTTTGCGACATGGCATTAACTGTCAATAGTCATTTCACCGCGAAAGCATTGAACACCTCACCTGAGGAGGTGAAGAAGGAATGGGTGGCAGGGTTGCTTCCAGGCATTCAGATTGTTCCTTCAGGCGTGTGGGCCATCGGACGCGCGCAGGAAAAAGGTTGCGCCTACTGTTTTGCGGGCTAACATAACTCCTGATATGTGCCAGTTCTCCTGGCACATATCCTTTTAAAAAAACTTTGACTATCATGAAAAAGATATTCATAACGTTCGCAGTTCAACTGATGGCCTTTGCCGCGGTCGCGCAGACTAATCCCGTCAAGATCATATTTGATATAACGAGCAAAGACACGCTGGCACATCAGGGTGCGGTGCGACACATCACGATGATGGCGAAAGCTTATCCGCAGTCTACATTTGAGTTGGTTGTCTACGGATCGGCGCTTCCAATGTTTGTGAAGGGACAGTCAACGGTAGAGGAGGCTTTGGCTCCACTCGTACAAAATAAGAATGTATCCTTTAAGGTGTGTTCGGCCACCATGAAACGATCCAATGTGGATAAGGCACAAATTCTCGCAGGCGTTGAAGTAGTGCCCGATGCAATCTTAGAAATAGTTACCAAACAAGGTGAAGGGTGGGGATATATAAAAGAGGGAAACTAATTTCCATAACTTAGGCGAGTGACTATGAGGCAAGATCAAATCGTTAAGGTTGCTGGCATGTAAATCCTGTAGAATCTAGTTTGCAAGGCCAGATTTGTGTGGGATAATGCGACAGACGCAATCCCCCTTCTGAACACATAATACATGGTTCCAGAACTATATGGGCAAGTCTGCAGAGGCTCACAACTGGATTTTTAAATACCAGTCCTCTGTACACGTTTACTAATCTTAGTTGAT
>DASVBA010000185.1:0-5171 GCA_036376095.1 Chryseolinea sp. | reverse complement strand
GCCATAGCTATTCAGACGCACGAGGAACATAAGGAAAAGATCAAACAGGTATATGGGGAGGTAGCGAAGGTTGTGGTTGGCCAGGAGTATATGGTCAATCGTTTAATGATTGGCCTTTTCACCAATGGACACATACTTTTGGAAGGTGTTCCTGGATTGGCAAAAACCTTGACAGTCAGTACGCTCGCGCAGGTTCTGCATCTGGAATTTCAAAGAATTCAGTTCACGCCCGATTTGCTTCCAGCAGATCTCGTTGGAACAATGATATACAATCAGAAAGAAGGAAAGTTCGAGGTTAAAAAAGGGCCGATCTTCGCCAACATAATTCTGGCCGACGAGATCAACAGATCACCCGCAAAGGTTCAGTCGGCTCTCTTGGAAGCGATGCAGGAAAAGACCGTTACGATTGGCGAGACTACGTTCAAACTTGACAGGCCTTTTCTCGTGATGGCTACTCAAAATCCCGTGGACCAGGAAGGAACATATCCGCTTCCCGAGGCACAGGTTGACCGATTCATGATGAAGGTATTTGTAGACTATCCTACAAAAGAACAAGAGATCGAAATCATGAGAAGGATCTCCAACATGAAATTTGATTTCACCGTAGGAACGATATTGAGCAAGGAGGATATATTCGCTATAAGAGACCAGGTCAATAAGGTAAAGATCTCGGAGTCGCTTGAGCGCTATATCATTGAACTCGTATATGCAACAAGACATCCCCTTGATTATAAGTTGGCGGAACAGGCGCAGTATATACAGTTTGGTGCTTCTCCGCGGGCAAGTATAAATCTTAATCTTTCGGCAAAAGCACTGGCTTACATGGAAGGAAGGGATTACGTATTGCCCGAAGATATTAAAGAAGTGGCGCGCGATGTCATGAATCACCGGATCATTCTCAACTACGAGGCCGAAGCCGACAACGTTAGAACATCTGAAATCATTAAGGCTATTCTTAATCGGGTACCTATCAGCAAATAAAATTCCCTCAATTCCTTTTCGGCATCATTTCATTTTGTTACGGCGAGGTTATGCGCATTAAAATACTTTGTAAAAATTGTTAACCTCATCCCCCACAATCAGCTGAAAATCAGTCTAATAGTGATTAAGTCACTTTGGATTCAAATGGTCCTAACTCCAGGGCTGAGCTGCTATTAACAATTTGGTAACAAAGGCATAGGCATGGGGTAATATTAGAGTTTCACTTTTGCAGCAAATAAGAATTTATGCTGCGTAAAGCTCTACTTTCTCTGATGTTTCTCCCCCTCGCCGTATTCTCATGGGCACAAAACGGAACGATTAAGGGCAACGTCACCGATAGCAAAACTAACGAGGCTATCATCGGTGCCAACGTGTACATACAAGGAACCCAAGTAGGAGCTGCCACTGATATTGAGGGTAATTTCACAATTGCAAATGTTAAGCCGGGCACGTATAGCCTGGTGGTTTCGTTTATTACCTATAAATCACACGTAATCCCCGACGTTGTTGTTGAAAGCGGAAAGGTGTCCGATATTAAAGTAGCCATGCAGGAGGATGCAACCGAATTGGCAGAAGTTGTGGTAACAGGCGCACGTGAAATAAACAATGATCTTACCTTGATCAATGCCATTAAAGAAAGCAAGCTGGTTGTAAGTGGTATTTCAGCTGAACAGATCGTTCGATTGCCAGATAAGGATGCAGCGCAAGTAATGCAACGTGTATCGGGAGTTACAATCTCCGACAACAGGTTCGTACTCATTCGCGGAGTGCCCGAGCGTTACAATCAGGTTATGATCAATGGAGTGATAGGGCCGAGCACTGAGATCGACAGACGTTCATTTTCCTTTGACCTTATTCCTGCCGGAGCGATTGATCAGGTGTTGTTGTACAAATCAGGCGCCGCCGAACTGCCGGGCGATTTTGCAGGTGGCGTAATAAAAGTTGTAACCAAGAGGCCAGGCAATGATAGATTCTTCAATGTTGGTGTAAATCTTGGTTACAGGGCAAATACAACCGGAAGCGAGCATTTATATACACGTGGTAGTTCAACAGACTGGCTTGGCTTTGATGATGGATTCAGAGAACTCCCATCAAATTTTCCCACAACAGCATCATTAAAAAGTACTGCTCGAAATTCAAGCCAACGAGAACGCGCGGGAAAATCGCTGACCAATAACTTCGGGTATAAATCGCGAAATGCTCCCATGGATATGGGATTGAATTTTTCGTTGTCCCTGCCATTTTCTGTGGGGTCGGTAAATTTCAATAATGTCACGGCTGTATCGTATTCCAACAGCTACCAGTATTATCAGGCGGACTTCAAGCGGTACAATAGTTTTGACGCGACCTCTGCAGTTGAACGCTTTTCATTTCAGGATAATTTTTACTCGAACGATGTGCGCATCAACGCGGTGCACAATTGGCTGATTGATTTTGGTGATCGATTTAAAGTAGAATTCAAAAACCTTTTCGTTCAGCTTGGGGAAAATGAAACGACCCTGCGGAAGGGAACAGACTTTATTCAACTTCCTAATTACGACCGGGTAAATTATGCATATCATTATTTGAGCCGCACCATATATTCGGGTCAACTTGAAGGAACGCATATTCTTGGACCATCCGAGTCTTCGTCGCTCAATTGGGTGTTTGGGTATAACAGCGTAATCAGGAATGAGCCTGATTACCGCAGATTCAGAACACTTCGCGACAAGGTCTATGAAGGCACAGAAGAACCCTTTATCATGCAACTTCCGCCTGCGGGTAATTTGTTTGAAACAGGACGGTTCTGGAGTGACCTGAACGACACCGGCTATTCTCACGGTCTGAACTTTGAAAAGAAGTTTGGGGAAAAGGACGGCAAAAGGACCCCCACAATAAAGGCAGGTTACTTTGCGGAGTATAAAACAAGATCGTATGATGCAAGGTATTTGAATTATCTGTATCCTGACGGGCCTGATTTTGATCCTGCTATAGGGGAAGAGTTGCGCAGGTTGCCATTGGATCAGATTTTCGACCCTTCAAACATCAAAAAGAAAGATGGCTTCGTTATCGAGGAGGGAACTACCGTACAGGACTCCTATGAAGGAACGAATTTGTTTGGTGCAGGATACCTGACAGGATCGCTGCCATTAGGGAAGTTCGACTTTTCTGCAGGATTCCGTGGCGAGTATAATGTACAACAGCTAACGGCAGAATCGAACACCGGCGAAGACATAGAGATTGACAACCCTGTCTTTGCAGCCCTTCCAATGCTAAATGTGGCGTACAATCTGACAGACCGTTCATTGATGAGAGTGGCCTATAGCCGAACCGTTAATCGCCCGGAATTCAGGGAACTTGCACCCTTCCTCTATTACCAGTTTGAGTATGAGGCTGGAATTTTTGGAAACCCTAACCTGAAAACCGCTTTCATAAACAACGTTGACCTGAGATGGGAAATGTATCCTAACCCTGGGGAAATGTTCAGCATCGGAGGTTTCTACAAGGACTTTAAAGATCCTATTGAAACCTATCTGCAAATCACAACCGAGACACCCCAACTCTACTTTGACAATGCGACAAGTGCGTTTAGCTGGGGGTTTGAGTTTGAGTTCAGAAAAAGTCTTGCAAGCTTGGGTGTTTCCAAGCTCCTTAGAAATACGTCTGTTAATCTGAATGCCTCGTGGATTGAAAGCGAAGTGAATATCGGGTCCCAGGCAACGAATCAAATTCAAAACCGTCCATTGCAAGGCCAATCGCCGTACATTATAAACCTGGGATTGTACTACAGTGATGATGAAACGGGATTCTCGGCAAACGTTGCTTACAATGTGTTTGGTCCCCGGATCTTCTCCGTTGGCGATAAAGTATTCCCTTCATGGTGGGAGCTCCCTCGCAATTCTTTGGATATACAAATAGCGAAGACATGGGCCAGACGTTTTGAGACAAAATTCAATATTCAGAATGCATTAAACGCGGCATACCGGATCTATCAGGATAACAATAGTGATAACAAGATCGAAGATCAGGAGGCAGTCATCCAGCGATATCAGGTCGGAACGCAGTTCTCCGTCAGTCTATCGTACAAGCTGTTAAAGCAAAACTAGCGTGATCTGCAGTCACAAAAATAGAAGCCTGCTTTCATGACGAAGCGGGCTTTTTCTTTTATTAACAAATCATGAACATGATAACACTGCCATAACGAATTGTTAATCCGGTAGTAACCACTTCGAGGCTGACCTCAGTTAATTTTGGCCGACTAATAAAATCTAAAAACCACTAAGTCACATGAAAAGAATATTCAAGCTCATGTCGTTTCTGACGGTGCTATCGTCAATAATGTTCATGCAAGGATGCGATGATGAAAACTTTAAACCTGCGCCTGCTGTCACACTGGATGAAACCAGTGGGCAAGCGGTTCCGGGAGGTTCTGTAACAATAAATGCAACGGTAGATGCGCCAAATGGCGGCGACCTTTTGCTGGTTTATGTGGCCGGCGCTGAAGTCGAATCGTATGATATGGCGGGAGCTTCAAGTTTCGACCAGGAATTTACCTATAATGTTCCTGCAAATGCTGTAATAGGTTCTACCATAATAATTTCTTTCCAGGCAATCGATGCGCAAAACTATCCTTCAGCCATAGCGAACTATACCCTTACAGTTGGGGACCCTGTGATTGTACTTCAGGGTAACCTTGCCACTATGACGCTCGAAGCAGGCCTACCCTATTTGATAAAAGGACAAACGTTTATACCCGATGGAGTAACCGTGACTATTCCTGCGGGAACAGTAATCAAAGGAGACAAAGCATCCAAAGCGGTGTTGGTGGTTCAACCGGGTGGCAAGCTGATTGCGAATGGTACGTCAACGAATCCAGTTGTGTTCACGTCTGCGCAGGCCGTCGGTGAAAGAGATCGCGGTGACTGGGGTGGTATTGTGATGCTAGGAAATGCATGGGTAAATCAGACCGCTCTTCCAGCAATCGAAGGTATTACTCCTTCCCAGAACTACGGAAATATAACGAGCCCGACAACCAACGCAGATCAGAACGCCGGTACACTAACCTTCGTGCGTATCGAATACGCTGGTATTGAATTAACTCCCAACAATGAAACTAACAGTCTGACTATGGGCGGTGTTGGCAGCGGAACTACTATTGATCACGTACAGGTTTCATTTGGCGGCGACGATGGATTTGAGTGGTTTGGTGG
>DASVBA010000182.1:0-6418 GCA_036376095.1 Chryseolinea sp. | reverse complement strand
GACGTTCCGGGCGTTACCTGACATGATAATGTCGCAGGGAACACGGACTCATCAACTTGCTATGTTTGTCGTTTATGAAAGTCCATTGCAGTTATTTGCTGGCAACCCATCCGACGCTTACGGAGAAGTTGGGTTCACAACGTATCTTGCTTCGATGCATACCACATGGGATGACATCAAGGTCCTCGATGCAAAACTTGGTGACTACCTGGTGCTGGCCCGGAAAAAAGACAGTGACTGGTATCTGGCGGCCCTGACCGATTGGACGCCCCGCGAACTGAACGTGGACCTTTCTTTTCTGGGTGATGGCAAATATCGGGCGCTTTCCTGTGCCGATGGAATTAACGCAGAGAAAGACGCTTCGGATTACAGTATGGGTTATGAACTGGTTGACCGGAACAAGAAACTGAATATCAAAATGGCGCCAGGTGGCGGATACGTTGTAAAACTTATCAAGCTCAACGATGCAAGACCGTGATGATATAGTTGTACTTCAGCGATTTGACAATGTTATAGAAGCTAACATCGCCAAAAGCAAGCTGGATGCCTATGGTGTCCCATGTTTTCTTACAGAAGAGAATATGGCCAGCTTGTACCCCGGCGCGAGCAACATGATGAATTCCAATGTTCGTTTGCACATCTTTCTCCACGATGCGGAGCGGGCAAGGCAGGTGATGGGAGAAAACGCCCTCACCATTGAGGACGATACAGTTGTTCGGTGCCCGAAGTGCCGATCTAAAAACATCGAGCGCGATTTCCCCAAAAAACTGACTGAATCATTTCTGGCGTCGTTCCAATATCTTTTTTTCGGGATATTTTTCCCGGGCAAAAAGGTGTACCGGTGCACAGATTGCGAAACAGAATTTTAAAATGCAAGGAATTGACCAACCCTTTGTTCGTATGGGTTGCGCTGTTAAATTGCATTAGTTGATCAAGCCATATGTCACGAATAATCATTGGAGTAATGGGCCCTGGTGAAAATGCCACACCAGAGGAAAATGAGTTGGCCTACGACCTTGGCAAAGCCATCGCAAACGAAGGTTGGATAACACTCACAGGAGGTCGAAGTTTCGGAGTGATGGACGCCTCATTGAAAGGCGCCACGGAAGTAGGTGGCCTGACGATCGGAATTCTGCCGGGCGACAATGACAAGAACTCTTCTGAGAACGCCCAGATCAAGATCATCACCAGCATGGGAAGCGGACGAAACTATATCAGCGTTCTCTCAAGCCACCTGATTGTGGTGTTGGGTATGGCAGCCGGTACCGCTTCAGAAGTGGCGCTCGCCTTGAAGTCCAGGAAAAAAGTAATCCTCCTGAATCAGGATGAAATTACAATTCGGTTCTTTAAGAACCTTGGAAGCTACAATGTTCTGGTCAGCAAGACCGTGGAGGAAACCATCAAGCAGATCAAAGACTATCTGTCTGTGCACCATCCCACCTACTCTTAGGGTTCAACAAGTTTAAGATTCTCCGCGTGCTCACGGATCTTTTTCAACTCACTGTCGCTAAGCGTAAAACTAAGAGCTTTAACGTTATCCATCACCTGCGCTTCATCACGGGCACCCACTAACACGCAGTCCATCGCCGGCTGCCTTTGAGTCCAGTTAATAATCAATTGCGCAAGTGTGGCATTGTGTGCTTCCGCGATGGGTCTGAGCTTTTGAAGCAACGCATTTACCCGTTCGATATTTTCCGGCTTATAAAACCGGTTGCCCTCGCGTGTATCTCCAGCGTTGAATATATGATCTTTTTTGATTTTCCCTGTGAGCAACCCTCGCTGCAATGGGCTATAGGGAACAATACTCATGCCCTTACTCAGTGCCTGCGGTACTACATCTTTTTCGATCCCGCGATTGATAAGACTATAGGGAACCTGATTGGATACAACATTTACAGTCTTTAACGCCTCATCAACCTGCTGCGCCGAATAATTACAAACACCGGCAGCACGCACTTTACCCTGTTCAATAAGTTTGGCTACAGCACCCATCGTTTCTGCAATGGGAGTTGTAGGGTCCGGCCAATGAATCTGCAACAGGTCAATGTAATCGGTCTTTAGTCGTTTGAGGCTATCCTCGCATTCTTTGAGTACGCTCGACCCTTTTGAATGTTTATAGACTTTGGTAGGCGTTCCCTCGTTGTTAGTGGTATCAAAATAGAATTCACCATCATGGGTTTTCCAGTTCAGACCATACTTGGTCAGTATCTGATATTTTTCCCGGGGGATTCCCTCCATGGCGCGACCAACAAGCTCCTCGCTCTTTCCAAAGCCATACACGGGTGCCGTATCGATCGTGGTTATACCAGCGTCGTACGAAGCACGAATGGCACGGATAGCCGCGTTTTCTTCTGCACCTCCCCACATCCATCCACCAATGGCCCATGCCCCAAATGCAATGGGCGTAACATAAACGTCAGAGTCTCCAAGTCTTTTTAATTGCATCAAAAATTTCTGTTAATGTTCAGGCACCAAAAATAATAAGGAATACTACATTCCCATCATAACAAACGCTCCCCAATAATAGGGTTCTTTGAATTTAGCCATCAGTTGCAGCTGTGCCTGTTTAAAAGCTTTTTGCTTATTGCCGAGTTTTATCCAATTGGTATAAAAACTTGTCATGAGGAGATTTGTCGCCGCGTCATCCACCTTCCATAAACTCATAATCAAAGCATCGGCACCCGCTACGAGGAAGGCGCGTTGAAGACCATAAACTCCCTCTCCTGCTTTCACATCACCAAGACCTGTTTCACATGCGCTTAGCACAATAAGGTCGGTGCCTTCAAGGTTGAGATTCATGGCTTCATAGGCAGTGAGGACGCCGTTGTCATTGCTTTCGAGGTTCGGCATGCGTTTGCCGCTCACCGTACCTGCAGCGTTCGCAAGCATAAGGCCTGATCGAAGCAGTGGATTATCATTCGCGTTTTCAATGTCTACTCCAAATGCGGAACCCTCCTTCTCAACATCCTGCAAAAAATATCCATGCGTAGCAATGTGGACAACCGTCGGGCCCTTCACGGCTTTGAGGTTTGCTTCTGTTGCAGTTTTCTGGGAAAACTCTGTAACGCTGTAGCCGGAAGCTTTCAGGATCTTTGAAATTGCTTCCACTTCTGCCTTTGTACCCGGAAGCGGCACGATGTCACCGCTGCCATAATCGGGAAATCCCAGCAACATGGCATTCTTCTTCGGAACTTTGGCCTTTTTACTTTTCAAGGCTATGAGATCCTTGGAATTGCCAACGATGACAAGATCATACCTGTTTATAACATAATCTGCATCCGGCTTCTTTAGTGTATTAAGATTCAATTGATTGTAAACTCCATCGGGTGAGATGTAGACGAGCTTCTTTCCTTTAAGCTCAGGTTCGAGGCGCGTCCAATACTGATCGTACGAATGTTCATCCACTAATTTTTGCTGGATGGCATTGCGGTAGAACTTTGAATAACGTGTATCCAGCTGTTGTCCATTGTCCAGGATCACAAGTTTTGGTACTTCCGACGCCTTTGTGAGTATGAGCGCTGCGTACTTTGAATCACCCGAGAACTGCTGATCATATTTCCGGACATGGACGATCTCTACCACAGCCTCTGTATCGAGCAACAATCCTTTAATTTGTTTGTAACTAACCTTGGATGATGAATAATTCGCGGAAAAATCAGAGGAACGTTCCGAAAGTTTTTTCTCCATGGCGTTAGCCGCCTGTTCAAGGGAATCAAGATTAATTTTCTGCGTTCTGAGATCCTCTTTCGAATATGCATAAAGTCTTGCAAGCTGTTCCTTTTGATCCAGCCAGATCTTATAGTCCTTCACCAACGCCGCATTACCGCTTGATAAAATAGCTTGTTTTACTTTGTTCGTTGAATTGAGAAGTAATGCCTTCGTTGCGATGCGATAATCATACAATTCCTGTACGACACGCGGGTTGGAGGTGCTTGCCTCCAACGCAAAGTTGTAGAATCTTTGAAAGCGCGGCGAAAGAACATCCCAATACTTGGTCTTTTCCGCTTCGCTCATAGGAGGAAAATAACTCTGGACAAAACCAAGAGACTTTTCCATGACGGATTGATATTGAGCGACGGCTTTGTCCCATGCCTTTCGCTTCCAGTCAAGTATTGCCAGATCTTCCTGGGACTGAACATACAACGGATGATTTTTTCCTAATGTTGCTTCGCGTATTGTGAGCGCTTTTTGCAGCAGTGGATCAGCTTCAGAATACCTTTCTTTTATCCTATAAAAATTTCCGAGATCGCTGATCGATTTAGCGTAAGCTATGTTTTCCTCGCCAAAGTTCGATTTGTAGATTGCTGCCGACTTCTTCAACAGGTCCTCCACTTTATCCTGCTTTCCCATCACCATATACAAGGCAGCCTGGTTGTTGAGCATGCTTGCATAATCCGGATTCGTTTTCCCAAGCCGTTTTTCCATGGTGAGGTAAAGTGCTTCTGCCTCCGCATACTTGCCCATTTGTTGATAGAGCAGCGCCAGGTTAGAAAGAAAACGAAGTCTGTTCGAAGATTTGCTCTTCTCCAGCTTTTCCGAAATGCTGATAACTTCTTTCAAACGGCTTTCCGCTTCCTCGTAACGTCCGATCGTTTGAAAGAACATCGCTTGATTGTTGAGAACAATGGCATATGGCATTGCTGTTTGCATTCCCTTTGACTTGATGATAGCGATAGCACTTTCAAAATCCTTCTCCGCTTCATTATATCGGGCAAGATTGTATTTCAAAACGCCATAGTTGTTAAGTGACGCAGCGACACCGGGGTGCTTGTCGCCGAACTTGGCTTTTCGCATGGTTAGTGCCTGTGACGTGAAATCCTCCGCCTGGGTAAAGCGGCCCATTGTTGCATACAATAATCCCTGATTAGCAATTGTTTTGAGATAGCCGATGTCCTGTTTCAAACCAGCCTTTTCATAAGAGATTTTTGCAACAGCAAAGAAATTCTCCGCAGCTGTGAATTTTTCATCTCCGTAAGAAATTTCTCCCCACTCCCTGTTAAACCTTGCATTCTCTGCTTCCGTGAGTTGAGAATTTTTGTATTGAGAATATGCGATGGATCCAAAGGACGAAATGCGAGCGCTGCGCTCACCCTTTTCTTTTATGTCGATGAGACCTGAATTATCGCTGACGAGAATGGCATAATCAAAGTCAGTGGTGTCAAACTCGGCCCGCGCATTGTCCATCGCCTTCATGCCCGCCGAAATAAGCTTATCCCTGTTTTCCTTTGTATTCATCGACTTCGCCTCGTTGACGACAGCTTTTTGAATGTCCTTTAAAAGCTGTGCCTGAAGCGGCAGGCAAGAAGAAATGAAGATAATAAGTAAGACTCTTCCCGGTGCACCCATGACAGATCCTCAAATTTGAATATTCAAATTTAAACTAAATCGGGACCCGAGGGTTTCGAAACCTCCAAAGATTTTGTACCGCGAAAGCGGGATTTTATGCGTAGTCAGTATCCCTGTACGCCTTGATCAACGCAAGCTCACCTTCCTTACCAGGTTTCGCATTTCCATGCTCCATTCCCCATACACCGCGATACCCCTTGTCATGAACATGTTTAAAGATATTCTTGTAGTTAATCTCGCCCGAAGTGGGTTCTTTCCGTCCGGGATTGTCGCCGATCTGAAAATAAGCTATCTCATCCCAACACCGGTCAATATTGTTAATCAGGTTTCCCTCGTTGCGCTGCATGTGATAGATATCGAACAAAATTTTGCACGATGGACTATTTACAGCTTTGCAAAGCTCAAAGGTCTGATCAGAGTAGCGCATGAACAATTCCGGTGTATCACTCAACGGTTCCAGCACCATGATCAATCCATGTGGTTCGAATATCTCCGCACCTCTTCGTAATGCATCAACAACATTAGCCGTTTGTATTCCCATCGGAATGCTGCGATCGAAGAAACCAGGCACTACCGTCATCCATTTCGCATTAACTCTTTTTGCAAGCTCAACGCAGTCCTTACACGTTTTCACGAAAACATCTTTAAACTCCTGCTTTCCTGTGGTGAGCGATACCTTCCAATTATCGCCACCATCGACGACGAAAACGCCCATGGTCATGCCGAGCTTTGATAACGTGGCACCAATGTTATTTTGTTCTTCCTTTGGCCGTTTTAACATGCCATTGTCTTCAATGGAGCGAAAACCCATTTCGTGCATGAACTTGATTTGGTCCACGAAATTCTTTCCGGCATGATTGCCAAACATTCCATCGTGTGGAGCGAATAGCAGGGTGAATGGCTTTTCAGCAGGCAAGGCCAGGTTGGTTCCTGTTGTATCCAACGATGAAGCAGCAACATGTCCGAGTGTGGCCGCAGACGCTGCAACCGTCAGACTATTACGGAGAAAATTTCTTCTTTTCATTATTCTGAGTTTTTATTTGACTCCTATTTGGTTTGAGGGAAGCCAAGA
>DASVBA010000156.1:0-3606 GCA_036376095.1 Chryseolinea sp. | reverse complement strand
CTGGTCTTTCAGGGAACTACCGATGGTTACTTCGTGGTCTACCGTGCTGACACGGGAGAGAAACTGAAGGAGATAAAAACCGGCGTGGGTATAATGGCAGCCCCGTCAACGTATAGCCTAGGCGGCGAGCAATTCGTTGCCGTGATGGCCGGATTTGGAGGTGCAACCCTGCCATTTCTTCCCAAGCACGCGGCTGCATACGAGTATCAAAACAACGGTGTAATACTCGCGTACAAGCTCGGAGGCGCCGACACACCGTTGCCACCGCCCACTTCCTCGATTGCTGTCCCCCGGCCTCCGGACAAGGTTTTGTCTGTAGCACAAATCAAGGAGGGGGAAAGCATCTATAATTCCGTTTGTGTTTTCTGCCATGGCGGCTTCGGGCCCGGGCATATTTCGGCTTATCCTGATCTTGCGAAGATGTCGGAAAACACGCATCAACAATTCAATTCGATCGTGCTCAAGGGTGCACTGAGTTCTTACGGTATGGCGGGCTTTGCCGATATTATTGATGAGACAAAAGCGGAAGCGCTGCATCAATTTTTGACACAGCAACAACAAAAGCTGTTTGCAGATTCATTGAAAAATGTTGCCAATAGGTAGAACTTATGGCCAAAACCAGGAAATATTGCAGCATCAATTTGGAGGAAGACCAGGAAATCGAACGAACACAAAGAGATGCGTTGCGGACTTCGCGGTTCTTCGTGCCCTGCATTTAGTCATCAAATGGATGACAGGTCGCGTTCAGGATTGATGCAGATTTAATTTGTTGCCGCCCTAATTCATTCTCTATTATTAAACTAATCCCTCATGAGACATTTTTTTACTATTGTATTACTTCTTTCCGCGGTCATTGGGAAATCGCAGCCCCTTGCCATCAAACAATATGTGGGCAATGAAAAGAACCGGCACCGTTGGCTGAAAGAATATACCGAATTTTTGTCCATACCGAATGTATTCGGCGACTCGTTGAATATCGTTAAGAACGCAACCTTCATTCTCGACTGGCTAAAACGGAACGGTGTAAAAAGTCAGTTGTTATCCTCCGGGAAACCGCGTTCGGCGCCGTTTGTTTACGGAGAAGTTATCAAACCCGGTGCAACTACGACGCTGGCTTTTTACGCACACTATGACGGGCAGCCTGTAAACCCCAAACAATGGGCCGATGGACTTCAACCATTTACTCCTGTATTGATGTCCGACCGCCATGATAAAGGGGGTAAGATCATTCCATTTCCCTCCGAAACGGATGCGATCAATTCTCAGTGGCGTTTGTATGGCCGGGGTTCAGCGGACGATAAAGCCGGTGTGTTTGCGATCATCACCGCATATGAGGCTATCCTGGCGAGTGCACTCAAACCAAACGTTAACATCAAGTTCTTTTTTGAGGGTGAGGAAGAAGCCGGTTCGGTTTACCTCGATGAAATATTCAAACGAAATAAGGAACTGCTCAAGGCAGACCTTTGGATAATATGCGACGGACCAAGGCATATATCAGGAAAAAAGCAGGTGTTGTTCGGAGTTCGCGGTGATGTAAATGTGGACCTCACCCTTTACGGTGCGAAACGTCCGCTTCACAGTGGAAATTATGGCAACTGGGCGCCCAACCCGGCAATGCGGTTAGCCCAACTGTTGGCAACCATGAAAGACAAGAACGGCAATGTTCTTGTTGAAGGGTTTTATGATGATGTGGTCCCTTTGTCAGAAACAGAGAAACAAGCGTTAAGAAAAATCCCGGACGTTGAAGAAGCGCTCAAACTGGACCTCGCCTTGTCAAAACCAGACGGCGGGGGTCAATCATTTATGGAATTGCTAAATCTGCCCACCCTGAATATAAATGGCATCCAAAGCGCCAACATTGGTAGCATGGCGGCAAACATAATTCCTACTGAAGCAACCGCGGTGATCGACCTTAGATTGGTCCTTGGAAACGATGTTGATCGTCAAATTGGCAAAGTGATCCGTCATATTCAGAAGGAGGGATATCATGTTATTGACCATGCCCCTTCTGACGAAGAACGAATGAAATATCCGCTCCTTGCAAAGGTGGTCAAACGGGGGTCGGGCTATAACGCGCAACGGACGCCAATGGACTTGCCACTTGCGCAAAAAGTGGTTAAGAGCGTAGGGGAAACAGCTGGTGGCGATGTGATCACGGTTCCTTCGCTTGGTGGTAGTCTTCCGCTGTATTTATTCGAGACCTATCTGGGTTCAAAACCCATTACAGTGCCAATTGTTAACTACGACAACAACCAGCACGCCGAGAACGAAAATGTCATCCTTCAGTATCTTTGGGACGGCGTCGAAACCATGAGTGTGATCATGCTCTTGAAGTAGCCATAATAGCTCAGGTGTTAGAATCAAAAACTATTTTCTGCCTGCGATCATCTTCACAAAAAGAGCCATGGCGAGATTAATATTCACCGCTGTTCTAGCTATTTGCTGGGTGTTGAAGGCCTTTAGCCAGGGCAAGCCATTGCCCAACCAGTTGGGTGAGTACCTTACCGATGTGAGCAACGTTACCGCCAGAAATCGTTCGCTTTGGAATATCGACCTTTATGGTCCCATCTTATTGGTGGATCCTCGATCAAGGGACCTGTACAGCAACGAAAGAGACTCTGCAGGGGTGCTAGTTCAGGAATCCGGCCTTTTTATTGGCAAGCTTCCGAAGGAAATCAACATAGCAAATACTTCGATAAGATGGAACGGTAAACGGTGGGCAATGATACTACTTCCACTTTCAGAGAACCGCATTGAAAGACTAAACCTCATCACGCACGAGCTGTTTCACCGGGCTCAACCCGAGTTGAAATTCAGAAGTATTAATGCCGATAACAATCACCTCGACAAAAAGCAAGGCAGAATATATCTGCGTCTTGAGCTGGAAGCGCTGCAGAAAGCATTAGAATCACCCGGACGGGAAGGTTTACCACATATTATAAGTGCCATGCGTTTTCGAAAACTACGCCATCAGATATTCCCGGATGCTGACTCCACAGAGAATCTGCTTGAACTAAACGAGGGACTCGCCGAGTACACTGGAATAATAATGAGCGGGCGCACACAAGAGCAGATGACCGAACACCTCGTGAAAAGTTTGGTCGAGTTTCAGCAGAATAAAACATTTGTGAGATCCTTTGCCTATCAAACCACTCCTGTTTACGGATACTTGACACATAAACTTGTAAACAAGAATTGGAATCAGGACATCACGATGCAAACAAACCTTACTGAATATTTTATAACACAATTCAAGATCAACATTCCGTCAGATCTTAACACATTTGCATCACGCGTGTCTGCAAATTACAATGGAGAGCCTATCAGGCAGGAAGATCAACAACGTGAGGACAACAATCTAAAGTTGATCAACGAGATGACGCTTAAGTTTATTAAGAGTCCCCATCTCGAAATTGGCTTTGAGCGTATGAACATTTCTTTTGACCCCAGAAATCTTATTCCACTTGAGAACTATGGCACCGTCTATCCTAACCTGCGAATTACGGACAACTGGGGTATCCTGACCGTTGAAGACGGCGCGCTACTGAGTGCTGATTGGAGCAAAGTAGTGGTTACTGTCCCTCAAGAAAATAGTAATGGTAAAGT
>DASVBA010000154.1:0-7248 GCA_036376095.1 Chryseolinea sp. | reverse complement strand
GTGGTGAACCGCAAAAGCCGGGAAGTTCTGCACTCCCTCCTTTTCCTTTACGTCCCCGCACTCACACCCTTTCACAATCCCACGCGCCCGCTTTCCACATAATGTTTACCTTTGAACTCGTTCCAACCACATCAGCATGGCCAAATTCATTGAACTCACGGTTTCCGAAGAATTTGAAACAAAAACAGAGCTAGTCAATCTCGCAAACATCGGCAGAGTATTCCCAAGCCCGCAAAGCGATGCTCGCTCCATCGTCGAATTGAACTATCAAAGCGTCAACGATTCGCCCGTGTACCTGGAAGTTGAAATGCGATATGAGATCCTGCGACAGACGCTATTGAACCAGGCGTGATTTTGGATTAAATCAAATCCCAGGCCTTGCGATACTGCCTGGACAACAGGGCATTTGCTTCCTTGTCGTCAATGAATTTCTCTTTTTTATCATTCCAGTTGAGCTTTCTTCCCAGACGCCACGAAATAATAGCCAGGTGCATCGGCAACGTCATTTCTCTCACGTAAGCGAGATTTGATTCCGGTTGAGTCCTTGATTTTACTGCGTTGACAAAATTTTGTTGATGGCCGGGCGATCGTGGCAGCGTTGCCGGGATCTCGGCGATATCCGAAACGGTCTCCCCATTAATTGTAATTGAACGTGTATTATAATCGCAGATGAGCGTTCCTTTATCGCCTTCAAAGTAGGCACCTATCCCTCGGTCCGCCGCTCCGGGAACTTCAGGCGGTTGTGTTGTCCAATACAACTTCAAATTATCAAACTCGTAATCGGCATCAAGCCACTTCGGCGCATCTGCTATCCCGTCTGTCTTTTCGCCCCGGGCAATGACGCTCCGAAGACCTTTAGGCTGGATCGCCCACCATACAACGTCGGCTATGTGGCACCAAAAATCGGCAAACACACCGCCGGAATAATCCAGGAAGTAGCGATAGTTGAGGTGGCATCTTTCCGCCATGAAATCAACATAGGGAGCCGGACCAAGCCACATGTCCCAGTTTAAAGTCTTTGGCGGCATCTGCACGGCTGGACGTCCCATACCTGGAGAAAATCCTGTCTTCCACAGGCGCACCGTATGTACTTTTCCAATCGCTCCCGCCTGAATTATTTCTACCACTCGGTGATAGTTGTCGCCCGCATGGATCTGGGTGCCGAGTTGAAAGACCCGATCGTTTTTGTTCAGGTTCTTGAGTAAGACCTGGCCTTCTTTAACGTCATATGTCAATGGTTTTTCGCCGTACACGTCTTTACCTGCCTGAAACGCAAGTATAGCAATCTGGGCATGCCAATGATCCGGCGTAGCGATCGTAACTGCGTCTATGTCCTTTCGATCGAGAATATGTCTGAAGTCTTCATAACCTTTGGCCTGCGTGCCGGGGTGAAGGCCTTTCAAGGTGTTTAACGTGCTATTAAGGTGATCCTGGTCCACATCGCATAACGCGACGATGTCTACTTCTGGCAACGCGGCAAACCATTTCATATGTTGATTTCCCATTCCGCCCAGTCCGATGTGTGCGATCCGCAGCTTGTCACTCGGCGCTCCTTTGGAAATCAAGGAAGGAAGTAAGGTGAGGCCAAGCGCCCCAATAGCACCTTTCTTTAGGAATTCGCGTCTGTTGAGAAGTGAGGTCATTGTAGTTGTGTAGTGTTTGAATAAATGGTCTACAGTCCGAAGCTATTTAAATTTGGTTCCAAATTCCAACTCATTAGAGATATCATGGTGAATGGAAACAAATCTATTTTAATTGGGCAATATCCGTGATTTTAGGCAACGTTTTTAGTTAGGCTAACTACAACGTCACAAGGTTTTCCATTTTCGCCAGCAGGAATATCTTGAAATTCATTCCATTGTTTACTGCGCTCGAAACTTTGATCCGTCCGCCTAACGCAGCTACCTGTGTTTTAACGAGGTACAATCCGAGACCTTTGCCTTCAACGTGTGAATGGAAGCGATTATATAACTTAAACAGCTTGTCTTCATATTTATCGAGGTTAATACCTAACCCGTTGTCAGAAATAGTCAGACATACAAACTCGCCCTGACGCTCGGTGCTGATGTGTATGACCGGGCTCCTTCCGGGATATCTATACTTTATGGAATTGCTGATAAGGTTCATCAGAATGCTATCGATATACGGCTTAACGCTGAAGATAACATCGACCGCCGAGAAATCTTCATTGATCTGAGTTCCAGTCTCTTCGATCTCTCGCTGAAGATTCGTCCTCACCAATTCCATTTCTTTATGGAGGTCAATCTCGGTGATTACACTTGTATTGTTCTTTCTTATCTCCAGAATCTTGTTCAGATCCTTGACCACACCATCCAAATCCTTTGTCGTCAGGATTAATTTGTCAAGTATCGCTTTCTCCTCTTCTGGCGTTTTACAGATCTTAAGCACTTCGCCCAGGCCAAGGATCCTGGCGACAGGTGCGCGAAGGTTATGTGCCGAGATGTACGCAAATTGTTCAAGCTGAAGATTGTGGGTTAATAACTCTTTTGTTCTTTTCTCTACTTCTATTTCCAGGTTTTCATTATGGCTGAGGATTTCCTCGTTCTTTTTTTCGATAATCCTGCTTGCTTCCTCGAGCTTCTTATTTTGCGCCACCAGCATATCGCGTTGGGTAGCTGTTTCTTCCTGTCCATGGATCAACTCTTCATTCTGGAGTTTTATTTCCTTTTCCTTCCGTGCCAGCGCTTCATTCATTTCTTTTAGTTCGTGCGTCCGCTGGTCGACAAGTTTCTCCAGCCTGATATTCTGTTGCTCGATGCTGCTCACCCGTAGGTAGTATATACTGACGACAATAATTAGGGAAAGGCCGATGACCAGGGCGCGAAACCATATTGTTTTCCACCAGGGTGGCAGTACGTGAATTATCAGTGACGTTCCTTCTTCGTTCCAGATGCCATCGTTGTTCGAAGCTTTTACGCGGAAATTATATGTCCCGGGATCAAGGCTTGTGAATGTTGCGAAACGTTGATCGCCGACGTAATTCCATTCCGCATCAAATCCCTCCAGCATATATGCATACCTGTTCTTGTAACTGGCAGTAAAATTGATACCGACATAATGAATGGAAAAAAATGTTTGCTTGTGGTTCAATGTTATTTCCCTTGTTTGAGTGATCGCTTGTTTCAAGATCCCATCCTCTCCATAAGGTTTTACTGACTGATTGAAGATCTTCAGGTCGGTGATGTAAACAAACGGTTTATCAGAGTTGATGCTGAGGCTATCAGGGTAAAAAGCATTGATGCCCTTGCCGCCTATAAACAATTGACCGTCATCTGATTTGAAAAAAGCTTTCCTTCTGAACTCCTGCGTCAGAAGTCCGTCACTTTCGTCATAAGTTTTGAAGGTTTTGTTTTCAGGATTAAAGACACACAGCCCATGAGTTGTACCCAACCACAGGTTTCCTTTGCTGTCTTCCATTATATTTTGAATAATATTTACTGGAAGCCCTTGTTGTGTAGTATAGGTAACGAAATTTGAATCGCTCACTCTTTGATGGAGGCCGGCAAATGAGCCGATCCATAAACGGCCCTTGCTATCTTCGAAAATACAGTTGATCCGGTCGCTTACTTCCGCTGTGTCATTGGTAACAAAGAATCGTTTGAATGTTTTTGACTTGAGGTCGAATTTGCTGAGACCACTGTACGACCCTAACCAAATATTTTTCTTGCTGTCCTCAAAGCCGGTCCTCAAAAGCTGGTCACCCTCGTGTCTTATTTCGACTACATTTTCAAACTCTCCTTTGTTAATGTCCTTGAGAATATAGACGCCATTAAACGTGCATATAAGCAGCTCGCCAGTGCTCGATTCCAGAATTTCGAAAACATTTGGATTAGAAAGGCTATTCGATCGGTTTCGGTCAGGCAGGAACCGTCGGAATTTTTTGGTAGTTTCATTGAATAGGGTTACGCCGCCGTTCCAGTGACCCACCCAGATACGATGATCGCTGTCTTCAAAAAGGCAATTAACGGCATTACTGCTTAAGCTGGCGTTGTCATTTGGATCATGCTTAAAATGGTGTATCCTGTCTTTATCAGCCATTACTATTCCGCCTTCCGTACCTATCCAAAATCTCCCGCGTGAATCCTTTAATATTGCATTGACCAGATCGCTTGTCAGTGGGATGTCTACCTCTGAAAATTTCTCTTCCGTGTCGTCGAGGACACACACACCCTTGGCGTAGGACCCTATCCAAATACGGCCGTGACTATCCTTATGTAAAGACCATATTGAATTATTGATGACAGAAGTCGGGTCATTTGAGTCTGATGTGAAGTTTGAAAATATTTCGCTCCGGGTATCAAGCCTGCTTAGTCCGCCGTTTTCGGTTGCTATCCATAAATAATGATCATCTATACAAATGTCCATGATTTCGTTGACTGGCAAGCTCGTGATGGAATTCCTGCTTTCAGCTGTGTAGTTTTTGCATTCGTTAGTAGTCGGATCTAAGTTAGACAGACCACTTCGGGTAGCGATCCAGATTGTGCCGTCGCCGCGGCGAAGGATCTTTTCAATGTAGTTTCCGGGTAAGCTGTTTTTGTTCGCTGGATCATGTGTAAAATGCTGAGTCTTGTTGGTTTTATAATTCCATTTATAAAGGCCATTAAGTCTCGTGCCCAACCAGAATTCATCGGGCGAGTCCTGAAGGATGCTATAGATCGCATCTGTAGTCTCGAACAATGGAAAATTTCTCCAGCTGCCGGTTTTATGATCTAACCGTGCGACAAATGACTTTGAGTTGAGAACGCCGCCGATCCAGATGTTATGGTCGAAATCCTCAATGATGCGCATAACCTGACAATGCTGGATCGAATAACCAGGTATGCGGTGGAAGAGATCCTGTGTGCGGTCATAGATGTGAAGACCAGAATTGAGGGTGGATATCCACAAGGTGCCACGGCTATCCTCGAAGATCGATTGTATCTTATTTTTTAAAAGTGAGGTGCTGTCTCCTTCCACACTGCGATAGATCTTGAAGTCATATCCGTCGAAACGGTTCAGGCCGTCATCGGTCCCTACCCAGAGAAAACCGTACGTGTCTTCAAGAATTGATGTAACATTTGAATTAGATAGTTCTGTATTAGCCTCAATTCTGCCAAATTTGAATTTTTTCCGGATCTTCTGGGCAAATCCAACATGGTCGAGGCAAACTAACAGGAGGATAAAAAAAACGTGTAGAACCCTATACATCGGTAGAGCGGTTATATTACGCGCTGATTGCCTTCAAGATAGAAAAATTGCCTAATAAGAACTGCGAAAAAAGTAGCGGATGAATTTAACAGGATGAAAGATGAGCAATGAATCTGTCAGTGAAAGATTAGATGCGGCCAAGCTGAAGAGTGAGCTGTCATTCACGGCTTCAAGAAGCGAAGGTCCCGGTGGTCAGAACGTGAATAAGGTCAATTCAAAGATCACCCTGCGATTCGATATAGCACACTCTCAGGTCATAACTGATGATGAAAGGAAGGTATTACTGGAGAAGCTTTCATCGTTTCTGACGAAGGAGGGCATCCTCATCCTGTCATCGCAGGAGAAGCGATCACAGCTGCAGAATAAAGAAGAGGTGATGAAAAAGCTTGACACGCTGCTTATGAAGGCGTTTGAGGTTAAGAAGCGACGGAAACCCACGAAGCCCTCAAAATCAGCCAAGGACAAGCGGCTAAAAAAGAAGAAGCTTGCCTCCGAAAAGAAAAAATGGAGGCGAAATATTTATTGATTTGGTGATGTTGTGATTTGGTGGTCGACTTTATGTAAATTAGAATTAGTGATCTAAGTATGGTAACTGCCCTCATGCGATTATTCTCGCTGTTCATCCTGTTATCCCTTGCAGTTTGTACTCATGCGCAGCAGTTTTACGTAATAGTAGGTGCATTTGCGCAAGAGAGTAACGCGCAGAAGTTCACGGGATATGTTAGAAGTCTAAGGTATGGAGCCGAATATGAGCTGCACAAAGAGAAGAATTTTTTCTATGTGTATGTCCTGAAGAGTGAATCACGCGACGACGCGGTCTTGCAAGTCAAACAACTTCAGCAGGAAAGCGAATTTAAAGATGCATGGCTTTTTAGCGGATACCTTGGAACATCACCTCCTCCCGCAAAAGTAGAGGTGGCAGAGGCGATACTGCCGGTTCCGGAGGAGGAAAAAGCAACGTCGCCTGCGGACACAGCGACAACAATCAGCACTACGACAATCCCGACTGAAAATTCAACCCCGACCACTGTAGTGCCGGCAGTTGAAACAGAAGTGAAAGCCAGGGGCAAACTTTTCAAATTTCAGGTCGAAACGGTGGATGGAAGGCCGGTGCAAGGTGAGGTTCACAACGTAGACTACAAGCGTGGCCGGGATATCGCAGTGTACAAGTCCGGTGAATATATTGACGTGTTGCCTCCGTCAAGAGATAATAACCCAATGTCAATAGTATGTGGAATTTTTGGGTACAAGGAGGTCGTCAAAGTAATCAATTATGAAAAACCTGACGACGCAACCGATGTGGTCAAGGACGAAAAAGGCGCGTGGGTGATACCGTACCAACTTGAACGCCTGAAAAAAGGAGACGTTTCAGTCATGTATCACGTCGCCTTTTACAAGGATGCGGTCGTTATGTTGCCACAGTCAAAACCTGAAATGGACGAACTGGTGAACATGATGAAAGACAATCCTGGCTATAGAATAAAGATTCACGGCCATTGCAACGGTAACAACACACGCAAGATCATTGCGCTCGGCGCTGAAAAGAACTATTTCAACATACAAGGATCCGACCAGCGCAATGGTTCAGCCAAAGACTTATCGAAGTTACGGGCCGAAGCCGTCCAAAATTATCTTATCGATAATGGAGTTTCCAGGGACCGTTCAACGGTGTATGCCTGGGGTGGATTGAACATGTTGGTACCTGAAACAAGTACCAGCGCGAAGTTGAATGACCGGATTGAAATTGAGATACAGGCCGATTAAGATATTTTTGGTCATGGTCTGCGCACAAACTAAAAAACAACATGTTGCGTCGTGAATTTTTGGAAATGAGCACACTTGGTCTATCCTCCACGCTTATCGCCCGCTGTACCGGAAAGAATACATCGGTACGTCCGTTGGCCAAGATCGGATTTCAACTTTATACTGTGCGAAACGAGATCGAAAAGGATTTGACGTTAACGCTTTCTAAAGTAGCCGAAATAGGTTTTGCGGGTGTAGAAACTGCCTTCTGGCCTAAACATATCACGATAAAAGATG
>DASVBA010000144.1:0-14029 GCA_036376095.1 Chryseolinea sp. | reverse complement strand
CGACATTCGCGGATCTGACTATTATCTGGGCGAGAGACGTTGACGATGGCAATGTAAAGGGCTTCATCGTTGAGAAGAATTTTCCCGGGTTCAAAGCAGACAAGATCAAAGGCAAGATGGCCTTGCGTATAGTACAGAATGCGCTGATCACTTTAACGAACTGCGAAGTTCCCGAAACCAACAGGCTTCAGGAGGCAAATTCATTCAAGGATACTGCAAAAGTGCTTCGAATGACTCGGGCCGGCGTAGCGTGGCAGGCCGTCGGATGTGCGCGGGGAGCCTACGAAAGCGCGCTGAAGTATACCAATGAGCGTAAACAATTCGGCCGAACCATCAGCAGCTTCCAAATGGTACAGGACCTGTTGGTTATGATGTTAAGTAACCTTACCGCTATGCAAACGATGGTTTGCCGTTTGTCACAACTACAGGATAACGGCAAACTGACGGATGAACAGGCATCGCTCGCAAAAGTATTCTGCACACTTCGCACACGAGATATCGTAAGTCATGCCCGTGAATTGTTTGGCGGCAACGGTATCCTGATTGAGCACGATATTGCAAGGTTCGTCGCGGACGCCGAAGCCATCTATTCATATGAGGGGACCAAAGAAATTAACACGTTGATTGTTGGTCGTGCAATTACCGGACAAAGTGCATTTATATAGACATATCCGTTTCGAAACGCCCGGCTCGACAGCAACTAACGACGCTTCAATGCGGATATCTGACAGGTCGTCAAGATATATTTTCTCCTTCCAACCATCGCCCTACCTTTGGTGTCTAACAAAGCAATGAAGTCCATGGTCGGCGTATGAAGCGAAAAATTCTTTTGATTGCGGGCATAGTTGTCGCCATCGTTGTAGGCCTGTACACGGGCCTTTTCAGCATGACGATGTGATCTGCTAAGATTAGTATCTCCAGCTTTTCAAGTCGGCGCCTGTAGGTGCACTTTCCTGTATCCGTTTCAGGATTCGCGGCAGATACATGGTGTTGTATCGCAGACGCGATATGTAGTTCGGATTTTCATGATCACCGTTCCAGCAATGCTCAGCGCGGTCGCCATAATCAACTTCACCCTGATAGAAAGGATTATTAGTTTTCTCTAGAAAATCCTCCATCAGATAAACTGCGTTGTTGAGGTAGTAGTTGTCCATGTCGCCACAATAGATATGGATCTTTCCTTTGAGCTTCGGTCCCAAAGTAGCCCAATCGCGTTCCAGGATATAACGCAGATCATAATTGTCTCTCCAATATCTCGCAACAGTTGTGTCTATATCACCCGTAAGTTTATCAAAGATCCTTTTCGGATATCCATCATCTCCCTGCGGAGAATAAACCGCTTCCCAAATATCCCACTGCTGGCCTGAGCGCGACTTTGTACCTAATGCAAGTTCATAATGATTGCTCTCCTGCATAGTGGATTGAATTTGTCCCAGATAATTTCTGTGCGATGGTCTTGGCAACTTTTTAAAAGGAGAATCATACCAATATGCATTTCTATCGTTATAGATATTAACCAGGCTATAAGCTCTGAAGTCGATTGGATCGGGACATGCTGCGAAGCAACCGTTAAAATCATCCGGATAAAACATTTGAACAGCCAGCGCTTCCCATCCGCCGGTTGATCCACCGTATGTAAAACGTGCCCATCCTTCGCCAATACCTCTGAATTTATTCTCAATTTCCGGTAACAACTCCTTCATGATCGCATCGCCATAAGGACCGAGGTTAGCGGAGTTTACGGCATATGAGTCATCGTAATAAGGGTTTGCATGTTGTATCTCGACGATAAGAAATCGCGGGAAGTTCTTACTTATCCACTGTTTATAAAATTCGTATGCTTCCTGCTGCTGAAATTTATTGTAGCCATAAATTCCAAAGCGTTCGTTATAATCTGAAGTGTCCATCGCCGCATCGGGTGGCGTTTCACTGAATCCACCGAAGTCGCTGGGAAAATGTCCATGATAGATCATGAGAGGATATTTTGCGTTTGGATGCTCTTCAAAACCTTCCGGTATCAAAACGTGAGCTCCCAGGTACATCGGTTTTCCCCAAAATTCAGTTAGCATTTTACTCTGAATCTTAATGTGCTTTACATACTTCGTATCTTTCGGCTCTTCAATTGGCGGAATTATTTGATCCATCACAATCGCGGTGGATGATCCTTGCGTTGGATCGATAGATACTTTTACAGGTTTACTATAGAAGTTACCTGGTTTGCTTTCCCAATGCTGTCCTTCACCTTTATCCGGGGGTAGCTTTACTACATGCCCTGTCTTAAGATTAAATGTCTCATACCTGTTGAGAAGGGCCTGAACAAAATATTCTCCAGCCGGAATGTCTTTCAGGCTCTGTTTTGGGAAACCGAAGGCTTTCCCATCTATGGTGATTTCCTGCCCTGCATTAAAGCCATCCACGTCAATACCAAACACTAACTGAGTAGACAGTCCATCATTGATTTGAAAGCGGGGTTCAGTAGTGTTGTTGTTTGCCAAAAGCAGCAATAGCCGTCCATCCTGCGCCATATCGCTCAGTTCTCTGGTGAAGGAAATGATAAAACGAGGGCCTTGATCTCGTTCGGAGCATTGAACGCCAGCCAGAAGGCCGAATACAACAACGATGACTATTTTTGATTTCATTCCTTGAGATGCTTTGAATATCTAATGTAGTTCTTGACAGGGACAGTAACAACCGCGGTTTTTGTCACGTTTTTATCCGTGTCTTCGCAAGTGGTCACCTGTTGGCGAACTGCGCATCCAAAAAATTTCTATTTGGCTGAATAAATTCTTTTATTCGGGATAGCATGCCAAACATGATAAGGATTATTTTACTCTTTTTACTTACCTCCTGCGTACCAAAGGATAGCCATAATTCCGAGTTTTTGCCAGGGAAAAAACTTTCAGAGATCAAGGAGAAAAAGCTTAGTGAAGTTTCAGGACTTGCCTGCAGTATCAGGAACCCAGGATTACTTTGGGCGCACAACGATAGAGGTAATCGCCCGGAAGTATTTTTGATTGATGATAAATGTGATATTAAACGGATCGTTGTTTTGGACGGAATCAAGAACAGAGACTGGGAGGATATTGCTGTTGGTCCTGGGCCCGACTCCACAAAAAGTTATGTCTACGTGGGCGACATTGGTGACAATGATGGAGTGCATCAATTAAAGTACATCTACCGTTTTGAAGAACCCCTGGTCGATCCCAATGACAACAAAGAGAAGATCACTGAGTTTGAAACTATTGTCTTTCGACTACCCGACTCACGTGAGATGGATTCAGAGGCTCTGTTTATAGACGCCGGCACCAAGGATCTGTACATAGTTACAAAACGCGAGCAACCCGTGCATATCTACCAGATCAGGTTCTCTGACTCTGCAAAGGATACCATCACTGCGCAGGAAATAGGTACGCTACCCGTAACTCAAATTGTTGCAGCGGACCTTTCCGCCAGTGGGCAGGATCTGATTATGAAGAACTACTCGCATATTTACCACTGGCATAACAGCACCGGAAAACCAATTGCGGAATTATTGAAGGACAAACCGGTAGAAGTACCCTACCACCCTGAACCACAAGGGGAATCACTTGCCTGGGCCCGGGATAATTCAGGGTTTTATACGTTGAGCGAAGTCACGAAAGGACAGAAGTCATATCTGTACTTCTACGAACGAAAATAATTAAAGTGTAGCAACAAATTAGTTCTGCATCAAGCTTGATCATGCGAAATAGAATGCAGGGTCACGACGGACACTAAGGTTGCACAACGACCGCGTGCGCTAAAGCTATAGCGGTGGCGCATCACAAAGAGAAATACGTTGTGGACCTCGTGGTTCTTCGTGGCCATTGTGACTTGCATTAATTCATGTCCTCTTTGAACACTAGCTCAGATTTTCTTGTTGCGCCATTTGCCTGATCGCATATAAAGGAAGGCCATCGTGAACATAGATATCCAGTACACCCATTCCGAGCCCCATCCCCAGGTAATAGGCATGTGCCAATATTCGAGTACGAGATAAACATAGACACTGTAGATAACGATCGTGATAAATTCAATGGTAAGGTTAACAACGGTATTACCCGTACCTGTTACTGCATTTAGCCATACGGTTGAAACGGACATCATCAACAAAGCTATCGAAACGACCCTCACCACAGGAATTGCATCAGCAATAAACTCCGGGCCCTGGCCATAGAAAGAGAGGAACAATTCAGGCCAAAGAGTAAGTAACGCAAAGATCAACGCTGAGATAGAGAAACTCAATTTTGCGATCCTGTTTATTAAAGGTATCACCTCGTTGTGACGACCCTGGCCGATTATATTGCTTACCATCGTGTTGGTTGTCGAAGCGAAAGCCCACGAGAATATCCCGAACAACCCGAAGATATTTCGCATGGTATTCGAGATTGCCAAAGCGCGCGGCCCGTGGTGCTCTATGAGAATATAAAAGTATTCCCAACTCCCGACACTTATAGCGTATTGAACAATAAGTGGCGACGATTGAATAAGGATCAAACGTATTATGGAGCCATCGAAGGTAGTCCGTTCGAAGATCGAGAAGGACTTGTGAATACCTTTCAGGTGAATCACAAGATAAATTACAAACAAGCCCGTAGCCTCCGCGATAATAGATGCGTACGCGGCTCCATTGAAGCCAAGCTTAGGCATTCCAAAATGGCCATAGATTAAACCATAATCAAGGAAGATGTTTGTAAGCGCTTCTGCCAGCGTCCCCCATACCAACAGACGGGTCTGATTCGTGCCAACCAGTAATGCGTTTCGCATTACGTAGAGATAAAGAAGAGGCAATCCCCAGATCCTGATCAATAGGAAGTTTATGCATTGAGTTGCAATCTCTTCATTATGGATCGTTGCTCTAAGTACCACAGGAGCCAGTAGATAAGTGAGTACGATGCCGATTGAAGCAATGCCTAGCGCAACCCACACGCCATTATAGAAAAGCTTTCCGATCTCTTTGGGAAGATTCTGTCCTGCTCTCCTTGCAATCAGCGCTTGTAATCCGTTGTTAAGTCCGTTACCGATGACTGCGAAAATGAGGTAATAAACTCCCGTAATACCTGCGCTGGCAAGTTCGTTTTCGCCAAGACCTCCGAGAAAGATGTTGTTGGTGATGAAATTGATTTGCGGAACAAGCATTGCCAGTGAAATAGGCAGTGCCATTCCGAGTATTTGCCGGTAGCCAGTCTGGAGTCTTAATTCCATAACGAAAGTTCAATAATCTGCGTAAGCAGACAAATCCTGTTAAATCTCTCCTTACGGAATTGATTGTATAAAGGTTAAAAATAGGAAAGCCCTGGTTCATTTTTCAAAACCGGGGCTCTAAATCGAAAAACCGTCCTTGCTGAGCTGTGCTTGTACAGACAAGTGTTCAATCATGATAAATTAAAAGGACATCGCATCCCCGATTCATCCCCGTAGCGAAGCATCTTTGTCCGCCGGGTCCGCTCTGTAAATTTGCTAACTGCCTGCAGGTAAAGACCCCCTCGCAGTGTGCATGGTTCTCGAACTGTGTAAAAGGAATTATTACTCAAGCGTTCTTCATTACTCAGGGTGCCGGTCCCTACCAGAAAAACCGCCATCAAACCACCCCCTGGGCTTGCATTGCCTTGGCTACCTTCAAAAATCCTGCAATGTTAGCACCGATCAAATAGTTTCCAGGTTTGTTGTACTCGTTTGCAGCGGCTAAAACTGTCGCGTGAATATTTTTCATGATTTCCTGCAATGAACTATCCACTTTCTCTGCTGTCCAGTGCATTCCTGCATAGTTCTGCGACATCTCCAATCCGGAGGTTGCCACTCCGCCTGCGTTGGATGCTTTTCCTGGCGAATACATCACACCATTATCGATGAGGACGTTTATTCCTTCGATCGTTGTTGGCATGTTCGCGCCTTCACAAAGAAGTTTCACTTTGTTCTTCACCAAATTTTGCGCATCCTTCTCGTTGATCTCATTTTGCGTCGCGCAGGGGAATGCACAGTCGGCGGGGATATTCCAAAGATCGTTAGACTCCGCAGAATCGTTAGAATCTTTATAAACCACTCCGCTGAATTTGTCCGCATATTCCTTGATGCGGCCTCTCCGGTTATTCTTCAGATCCATCAGGAACGCGAGTTTTTCTTTTGTAAAGCCCGCATCGTCATATATGAATCCCGTTGAATCGGATGCGGTCATCACCTTGCCACCCATTTGAATTATCTTTTCAATGGCGTATTGCGCGACATTACCGGATCCGGAAACGAGGCACCTTTTTCCTTTAATTGAATCCTTGTTTGCCTGAAGCATGTTTTCAGCAAAATAAACAAGCCCGTATCCTGTAGCTTCGGAACGAATAAGACTTCCTCCCCACCCTATTCCTTTACCGGTAAGCACACCGGTAAATTCGTTTTGTATTTTTTTATAGGCGCCGAACAAATAACCGATCTCCCTTCCCCCGACGCCGATGTCACCGGCAGGTACGTCAAGGCGGTGACCGATATGTCTTGCAAGTTCACTCATGAAGGCCTGACAAAATCTCATCACTTCGTTCTCCGACTTACCCTTCGGATCGAAATCGCTTCCACCTTTGCCGCCGCCCATAGGGATACCGGTCAATGCATTTTTGAAGACTTGCTCAAACGCAAGAAATTTAAGGACACTAGGATTTACGGAAGGATGAAATCTTAGTCCGCCCTTGTAGGGTCCTATCGCACTATTCATTTGAATTCTGTATCCACGGTTAACCTGGACTTCGCCCTTGTCATCAATCCAGGTAACACGAAATGAGATGGACCGTTCGGCTTCCAGCATTCGCTCGAGGATCTTCAGTTTCGCAAAAGAAGGATTCTTTTCGATAGCCGGTATAACAGAATAGATAACCTCTTCTGCGGCTTGAAGGAATTCTGGTTCGTTTGGATTTCGTAGTCTTACTGCGTTAAGAATCTCGGTAGGGTTCATAATGGATAAGAGTGCGCCCCAATTTATAATAATTCAAACGATTGCAAACGCTTTGACAAAAGTTTTAGTCGGGGAAGTGGCGTTGAAATTTAGCGTATGTCCATGTGCCGAATAGCGCCGCCGTAAACGTAACGATCGTCACCAGGTATCCGCCGCCGATCTGAGCGTATAGGGGACCCGGGCAGGCGCCGGTAAGGGCCCATCCAAAACCAAATATCAGGCTGCCTATTATAATGCCGTGGTGATAGACTTTCGTTGGAATGACAATCGGCTCGCCATCCATTGAACGCAGATTCATTTTCCTAATAAAGGTCAACGCAAGAGCCGCGCATGGAATAGCTGTCATAAAAATTCCGTACATGTGAAAGCTTTCGAAATGAAACATCTCCTGTATCCGGAACCATGATACTGCTTCACCTTTTGTCAAGGCGAATCCGAATAGCACACCTAACATCAGGTATTTAATATTGTTCATAGTGATAAGATAATGGGAAGGACAAAATTGCTGATGACTATACCTCCAAGGAAAAAACTCATTGTCGCTAACAGCGAGGGCCATTGTAAAGCGGCAAGTCCGGTGATGCCATGGCCCGATGTGCACCCTCTGGCATACCTTGTTCCAAATCCAACCATAAACCCTCCGACTACCATCAGAAAAAAACCTTTGGCAGAGAACAATGTCTTCCAATTGAATAGCTCGTTCGGAAGCAAGCCCGACAGGTCGTTTATTCCCTGTGCGTTAAGAAGCTGCGCGGTACCTTGAGAGATTGCCACTGGCGCGGGATTGGCGAACAGTATTCCTCCCATAAATCCTCCAATGAGAATACCCGCAACGAAGAAGAGATTCCATTGGTCTTTCTTCCAATCATAATTGAGAAAGGGGATCTTACCGGGAAGCGTTGCTGCACATATTTGGCGCAGCGTTGATGATACGCCCAGTTTCTTGTTTCCTAACAGCAGTAAGGCCGGAACAGTTAAACCGATAATCGGACCCGTAACATACCAAGGCCACGGTCTGGTGAGAAATTCCATCGTTTTAAATAATTTATGTTTAGCTTTTTTGCGATGACAAGTCAAAGAAGCTTAATTTTCACAGTTTACATCTTAATGGACTAGCAAGGTATTCTTATTTGTCGAAGAGTAAAGTCTAAAAAACACAGAGAACATGAGAAATTCCAAGATCGCAATAATCGGCGGAGGAAATTTAGGATCAGCAATTGCCGAGGGCCTCATCAAGAGCAAATTTATTTCGCCTGACCATATTATCGTTACGCGCAGGAATGTTGGATCGTTGAAGGCGTTGCGCGACATCGGTGTTGAGACCATCTCAGATAACCGCCAGGCGATTAGCAAGAGCGAAGTGATTATAGTTGCCTTGAAGCCCTACAATGTAAAAGAGGTGCTTGAAGAATTGAAGGATGACTTTGATCCGTCCAGGCATATTGTTATTAGCGTGGTAACGGGGATCTTCCTTGACGATCTCTCGTCTATTCTCGACCACGGCGTTCCAATTTTCCGGGCGATGCCAAACACAGCAATCGCGATTCAGGAGTCTGTGACCTGCCTATGTCATCAGGGGGCATCTGCACCTCAGGTGAATTATGTAACAGAATTATTCGGTCAGCTGGGGATCGCTATCACCATCGATGAAAAGCTGATGGATGCGGCGACGGTGCTTGGTGCGTGTGGTATAGCCTATGCGCTCCGGTTCATTCGAGCATCTACGCAAGGAGGAATTGAAATTGGATTTGATGCGAAAACGGCAAATCTCATTGCAGCTCAAACCGTGAAAGGAGCGGCAGAACTTCTGCTCAAGCTTAACCGACATCCTGAGGAAGAAATAGATAAGGTAACTACTCCAAAGGGATGTACAATAGCGGGCCTAAATGAAATGGAGCATCAGGGATTCAGCTCATCGCTGATCAAAGGTATATGCACATCGTTCGAAAAGATCGGAAAATAGCTAGCCTGTCATTTTTCGAACCGAATTTTCCCGCGCCTGAACTATATTCAGCCCATGAATTTTTTTAAGGAATATTTTATTGGTGATTATCTCCGGTCGGAGCCTGATATACTCAAGCAGGCCAGCATACGGTTGATCTATAACATCGTAGCCGTCTCAGCATGTTCACTGGTAATTTTCTTTATCATCTATGTATATAAAGGGTTCCATTACCAGCTGATCAAAAACGTGGTGATATTGGCTCTTTTCGTAGCGATATTATACTACATCAAGGCGAAAAAATCCATCACGCTGGTTTGTCATTTGCTGATGCTTATATCATGGCTGAATAACAACATCAACATCTACTTATTTGATGATTTCAATTTTTTTATTGCTCTCCTTACAGTTTGTAACATCATCTTCGCATTTCATACTCTTGGGAACAAAGCCGGTATCCTTTATTCAATCGCGCACTTCGTTCCGATAATGCTTCATACGCTTGGAAAATTTTCCGGAGTGCGCATTGGATCTGGGCAACCTCAGCAACTTGCCTTCATTGAAGTCGTCATCACGCTCTCTCTGGTTTTCTTTATAATAGTGTATCTCATCTATCATTATCATCAGGCGTTTGAACTGGCAAAGATCAACATCCGAAAATCTGTGGAAGAACTCAAGACGGCGAAGGAACTGGCGGAGGAAATGAACAGACTTAAAACAAATTTTCTGTCAAACATGTCGCATGAGATCCGAACGCCGATCAATGGGATCCTTGGACTCAGCCAGGTAATCGAAATGGAGACCGACAGCAACGAGATAAAAAACTACGTCAAGCTTCAGCAACGAAGCGGGCAGCGATTGCTTAATACTATTACGAGCATTCTTGATCTGTCGCGTATTGAAGCGCAGGGAAGCCAGTTGAAATTAAAGGTCATAGATCTGAACAACCTAGTTCGTGAAAGTATTCTCCCGCTTGAGGGTCTTGCGAAAACCAAAAGACTCACACTCTTGTTTGAACCTTCCTCCGAAAAGCTTCAATGTCTTTCTGATGAGACCATGTTATACCAGGTAATAAATAACATCGTTGGCAATGCAATAAAATTTACGGACAAAGGTGAAGTTGTTATCAGAACTTTAATGAAAGACGAAACTCACGTCAGTATCGTCGTGAAGGATACAGGCATTGGTATCTCGGAAGAGTTTATGCCAAGATTATTCAACTCTTTTGAGCAGGAGAGCACGGGTCGAAGCCGGAGTCACGAAGGTTCAGGACTCGGGCTTGCAATTTCTAAAAAGTACATAGAGCTGTTGGGGGGAGAAATTTTGGTTGAGTCAAAGAAGGATTATGGCAGTACTTTTGAAATTCTTTTACCGGTTTACAAGGCACAATGAGGAAGATACTATACGTCGAGGACGATCCGATCAATGCGTTGGTGATGCAAAGGCTGCTGAAATCGGAATTCGATGTGATTCATTCGCCGGATGGTGAGACCTGCCTGTTAATGCTGGAGAAAAAGAACTTCGGACTGATACTTATGGATATCAATCTTGGTAAAGGTAAGATGGACGGCGTGGAGACCATGCATCAAATTAAGTTGAATCCAGAAACAAAAGACATCCGGATAATTGCCGTAACGTCATATGCGCTGCCGGAGGACAGGGATCGCTTTTTGCGCGAGGGATTTGATGCCTATATTCCGAAGCCGGTTGAACGAGGCGCGCTCCTCAAGACCATTCATCAATATCTTGCCTAACACCCTATCTTCCTGCACATTTTCTGTATTTTCATTGTTTGAAGAGTAAGGATTTTTATGCTGACCAATTCCCTTCCACCTCTAGCAGAACGTATGCGTCCATCAAGGCTTGATGAGCTCGTGGGTCAGGAACACCTCACCGGGCCCAATGGTGTGATCAGGAAAGCGATCAGGAGCGGAAGCATACCGTCAATGATTCTGTGGGGTCCTCCAGGCGTCGGCAAAACCACCATAGCCAATATCATCGCGAACGAGGTTAAAAAACCATTTCATACACTCAGCGCGGTCAACGCAGGAGTAAAGGATGTTCGCGAAGTAATTGAAAAAGCAAAATTATCCCCGCGCTCTATTTTGTTTATCGATGAAATTCACCGATTCAACAAAGGACAGCAGGATGCACTTCTGGGAGCCGTTGAAAAGGGAACAATCACGCTTATCGGTGCCACTACTGAAAACCCTTCTTTCGAAGTGAACTCGGCGTTGCTTTCGCGGTGCCAGGTATATGTGCTGAGACCTCTTGGAGAAGATCAGCTCATGCAATTGGTTAATAGTGCATTGGAGCAGGATAAAGAGTTAAAGGATAGGAACATCGAGATCAAGGAACATCAGGCGTTACTCAATATTTCCGGAGGCGATGGACGTAAGTTGCTGAACCTTATCGAGCTGATAAGTGAGGCACTGACGGGAGATGTGGTAGTTACTGACAACCTCGTAATGGACATTGCGCAAAAACACATTGCGATTTATGACAAAAGCGGCGAGCAACATTATGACATTATCTCTGCCTTTATCAAATCGATACGGGGCAGTGATCCCAACGCCGCAGTCTATTATCTCGCCAGGATGATCGAAGGTGGGGAGGACGTAAAGTTTATCGCACGCCGCATGGTGATCCTTGCTTCTGAAGATATAGGAAACGCAAATCCCACCGCGTTGGTGATGGCAACCAACACATTTCAAGCCGTCAACGTGATCGGTTACCCTGAAGCACGTATTATCCTGGCCCAATGTGCGGTATATCTTGCAAGCTCGTCCAAGAGCAATGCCAGCTACATGGCTATTGAGAATGCGCTGGGTGCTGTTCGTGAAACCGGAGATTTACCCATTCCGTTATCCATTAGGAACGCGCCCACAAAACTGATGAAGAAGCTGGATTATGGTAAAGGTTATCAGTACGCGCACGATTATCAGGACAATTTTGTAAATATGGAATTCCTTCCTGAAAACCTTCGCGGGACAAAATTTTACGACCCGGGCAACAATCCACGAGAGGAGGAGTTAAGAAAGTATCTTAAAGTGCGCTGGAAAGAGAAATACGGATATTAAGAAATTATCGACTTGGAACATCAGACTATAATCTTTGAGTCTTCGCCTGTTTACGTGCTGGTTTGCGTAATGCTAGGAATAGGGTTTGCGTATTTGTTATACCGTACCAATCATCCATGGACGAAAACCTGGAACAGAATCTTGTTTGCCACCCGCGCGGTGCTGGCATTTTTTCTCATGTTTCTTCTCTTAGGACCAATCGTCAAGCAGGTAAACAACCTTTTTGAGAAACCATATTTTGTAATTGTATACGATAATTCTATTTCTGTAAACGAAGCGTCGGATTCAACGCAGATTGAACTGCTTGAATCGAAACTGAAAGAAACAGCGTCGTTGCTGCGGGAAAAAGGATATGAGGTACGCACCACTGATCTTCAAGGCCAGGAAATTGATGCCCCTCAATTCGATTCGCCGATGTCCGATCTTAGCGGTGCGCTAAAAAAAGTCACGAATCGTTACGAAAGCAACCAGATTGGAGGAGTAATCCTTGCCTCTGACGGGATATACAACGAAGGAATTTCGCCGTTGTACGCTACCTACAATTTTCCTCTGTACACCATCGGTATTGGCGACACCACGCAAAGAACTGATGTGATGATCAAGGATGTAGCCTACAATAAGATCGTATATCAGGGTAACAAGTTTCCCCTGAGGGTAGAAGTGATGGCGAAGAACCTGCCCGATCAGGATATCACGGTATCGTTATCACAGCGAGGTAAAATCCTGGCCAAATTAACAAAGGCATCAACCGGCGATGAATTGTTGGTGTATGACTTTCAACCGATGGCAGACGAACAGGGAATTCAGAAGCTGGACATTCAAGTAGAGGTAAAGAATGGTGAATATAATACCAGAAACAACCGGTCATCAGTTTTCATTGAAGTTGTAGAGGGCAAGAAAAAAATATTGGTTGTCGCATCGTCACCACATCCTGATATTAAGGCCCTTCGCGAAGTTGTTGATAAAAATCCCAACTACGAGTTCTTGCTGCATATCCCAGGAGTTGAAGAACAACCTCAAACTAATCTTCGGACAGATGAAGTAGACCTGGCTATCTTTCATCAGTCGCCGGATTTACGCGGCAAGACACGTGAGTTGTTTCAACAGTTTGTAGCAAGCAAAACATCCCTTTTCCTGATCACCGGAACACAAACAGATCTGCAGATGCTTGCACGTCAGAATATGCCTGTGAAGTTTGAGTCTGCACCCCGCGACTACGATGAGGTGGTACCTGGAAGCAATCCACTATTCTCGCAATTTGTTCTTTCGGCAGAAACCAATACCATTCTTCAAAACTACCCGCCGGTATCCGTGCCATTTGGAAAAATGAAGATTCCGGGAAGTGCAATGCCATTGTTGTTTCAGCGTGTAGGGAATGTGTCGACGGAGAAACCTTTGTTGTATGTAAATGTGGAAGACAACCGCAAGGTTTGTGTGATGTTAGGCGAGGGGTTGTGGCGCTGGAAGCTTAACGAGTTCGACAGGTTTGAAAATACAGGTGCATTTGATGAAGTGTTCGGCAAGCTGATCCAATACCTTAGCACCTCAGATGACAAGAGGAAGTTCAGAAGTTATCCAATCAAGCAGGAATTTTCGGACACGGAGGCGGTCGTGTTTGAAAGTCAGGTGTATAACGACATCTTCGAACCTGTGTATGGGAACACCATTGATATAGAGCTTACGGACGACCGGGGAGAGAAAACAAAATATTCCTATACCACGAGCCCTGGAAATGTAAGGTATCAGATCGGCGGCCTCAAGGAAGGCGTCTACAGGTACCGGTCGAAAACAACGCTAAATCAAACCCCTGAGGAGGTTAGAGGTGAGTTTGCTGTAGTGCAGCGCCAAGCTGAATTACAGAACCTGACGGCTGATTTTGATCTGCTGCGAAGATTGTCCTTGAATACAGGTGCCACATTCTATCCTGTCAACAACATTGAGGCGTTGAAAGCCAAGCTCCAGCAAACGGAAGCCAAGACGATAATTCATTCGGAGGAAGCATACAATGCGCTCATCAATCTTAAATGGGTATTCTTTGTGTTGCTCGCAATG
>DASVBA010000143.1:0-3552 GCA_036376095.1 Chryseolinea sp. | reverse complement strand
CACGTTTTCAAGATACCATTTGCATACGGCGAGGTGTAATTCTCCCTGGCCCGATATTATCAGCTGTTTGATCTCTTTTGAATACTCCACCTCGAGCGTGGGATCTTCCTGGTGAATCTTCTGCAAGACTTCGCCTATCTTTTCATCGTCCTTCTTGCTCAGGGCTATTACAGCGGTTCGGATACGTGGCTCTGGAAACTCGATCGGTCGAACGACAATGTCGTACCCTTTTGCGTGAAGGGTCTGGTTTGTATAGGTATCTTTCAGCTTAAGTGTAGCACCAATATCGCCTGCCACCAGTTTGTCCACGGAATTTCTGGTTTTCCCATCCATAATGAACAGCTGGTGGAACCGTTCTGATGACCCGGTCTGACTATTGATCAATTCAGATGTGGTGGTCACTTCTCCGGAAATGACCTTGAAGAAGGATAGCTTTCCAAGATTTGGTTCGATGTGGGTTTTGAAAACGAACAGTACACATGGTTTCGACTGGTCAAAAGCGATTTCTTTTCCTTCAGATGTATATTCGGGCTTGGCGTCAAGCGGTGAGGGCGCAACGTTGTCAATGAATCCCATCATACGTCCGCTTCCCATGTTTTTTTTCGCCGAAGTCACGAACACAGGAAATACATCATGGTGTATCATTCCGAGCCTTAACCCTTCCTGCATTTCGTCTTCATCGAGCGTACCCTTCTCAAAATATTTTTCCATGAGCTTCTCGTCGTTTTCTGCAGCTCTTTCTACCAGTTCGTTGTGGAGGCGGTCGGCTCTTTCTTTTTCAGAAGCGGGAATAGGTAACTTTTCGGGTTTTCCTCCTTCGGCGGGAAATTTATACATCACCATTTTCAATACATCGATGATCGTATTGAAAGTTTCACCCTGGTTCACAGGATACTGCATTTGAACAACAGCATTGCCGAATCTTTCTTTTAATGATTGGTATGCTTTCTCAAAATCCGATTTTGGATGATCGACCTGATTCACGGCAAAGATCAGCGGCTTTTGAAACTGGTCGATGTAATCCCAGATGAGTTCCGTTCCGACCTCAACGCCGTGCTGTGCATTGATCACCATAACGCACGTGTCAGCTACCCGAACCGACGAAATCATCTCGCCGACAAAGTCATCAAAGCCCGGAGTGTCAATAATGTTGATCTTGTAATCACGCCATTCGGTGTGCATGGAGGAGGCAAATACCGAATTGCCCCGTTCCTGTTCAATCTCGTGGAAATCCGACACTGTATTTCTACCTTCGATAGTACCCCTTCGGTGAACAATGCCGGCTTCAAATACCATGTCTTCGGCCAGCAGGGTTTTGCCGGCCTTAGGCGCCCCCAGCAGAACAATGTTCTTGATTCGTTTTTCGTCGTAGATCTTCATGTGCGTATGGTTTGGTCGTCACATGGAATGCCCCTTAAAATAAGATGCAGATGATAATCCCTTACATCAAATGAGCATTTCATAAGGCGAGGGTTAAGAAATGATTTAACTTGGTAGGAAATTGAAATGAATATAGGGTAAAAAGTGTAAAGCCAAAAGCAAAAAGTCAGGGAAGAATGGGCAATTCTTTTCTATATTCGTTTTCCTTTAACCGCGGACGTTATAGGCACATCCTTAAATATAAATGCAATGAAAAAGATACTTTTTCTCCTCCTTATCCTTTCAGTTTTTACAGGAAAGGCACAAAATTTTGAGGGTATTATCACTTGGAAGATTTCTACTGAGATCACCGATCCCAAGATGAAAGCTCAGATGGAGCAAGCCCAACAGCAAATGAATGACCCCGCTACCCAGGCGCAGATGAAGGAAATGCAGGAGAAGATGAACGACCCGGAATTTAAGAAGATGATGGAGTCCAATCCTCAAATGAAAGCGCAGATGGAGGCGGCGATGAAAATGATGCAGGGTGGTAATTCCAATTCGATGATGCCCTCCGGAATGGTAATTAAGATGAAAAATGAGAACGCGCTTATGCTATTCGACGGCGGGATGATAAAAATGGAGACCTTATACCTGAAAGATAAGGATGCAACGTATAAAATTGATCGCAGCGCGAAGACCTATTCTCCAATTCCGCCGCATAAGGAAGACCCCAACAACAAGATGGACGTAAAAGTGACCAAGACCTCCGAGACCACGAAGGTCCTGGGCTATCCCTGCACAAAGAGCATTGTGGACATAACATCAAACGGTCATACCATACAATACTTTGTTTGGACGACCACGGCGATAAAGGATTTCGATCTCAAAGCGATGGCCCGTCAAAGAATGGGTCAGGCGGAAAGTTCGTTCTATGACAAGCTTGATGGAGTGCCCTTAAAAACGGAGATGCAATCACCACAGGGTAAAATGACGATGGAATGTACAGAGATAAAAAAACAATCTTTGGCATCATCAGATTTCTCAATCCCTTCAGGATTTAAAGAAGTGCCTTACTCGATCTACTAGTGGCTTGAGGGGTCCAGTGTTTTGGAATACTGCTGCTCAGTAGCCCAGCACCTTCAACATGCTGGTGCTTGTTTGTTCTGGTGCAAACAGCTTGGTAGATATTACCCCATCCTCATCGCGATCGATCAGAACATGTTTAGGTGCCGGAATAAGGCAGTGCTGAATTCCACCATATCCTCCCAAAGATTCCTGGTACGCTCCAGTGTGGAAAAATCCGATGTATAGGGGCTCTTCATCCGTAATCATAGGAAGGAACACTTCTCCGGTGTGCGCTTCAGAATTATAATAATCCATGCTGTCGCACGTAAGTCCGCCGATGTTAACCTTGTGATACGGATCATCCCACTTGTTTAACGCCAGCAGGATGTACTTTTGGTTCAAGCCCCATGCGTCAGGAAGGTGGGTAATGAAAGAGCCGTCGATCATATACCAGAGCTCCTTATCGTTCTGGAGCTTTTGATCGACAAGGGAATACAATACTGCTCCGCTCTCGCCCACAGTGTAGCTTCCGAATTCCGTGAAAATATTGGGAACCGGAACATTGTTCTTATCGCAGATCCATTTGATGTTCTCGACGATCTGCTCGATCATGTATTTGTAGTCGTAGTGAAATGTCAGGGACGTTTTGATTGGAAAGCCTCCGCCGATGTCGATCGAATCCAGGGTGGGGCAGATCTTTCTGAGCTCGCAATACTTGAAAATAAAACGGCTAAGCTCGCTCCAGTAATAGGCAGTATCCTTGATTCCTGTATTGATAAAGAAGTGCAACATTTTGAGAGTTGCTTTGCCGCCATTTTCAATTTTTTCCTTGTAAAAGCTATTGATGTCGCTGTAGCGAATACCAAGTCTTGAAGTATAGAATTCGAATTTTGGTTCTTCATCGGCAGCGACACGGATACCCACTTTAAAGGGAGTCTTTACATTCTCTTCATAAAAATCAATTTCTCCGAGATTGTCGAGTATGGGTACACAGTTCTCAAATCCGTCGTTGAGCAGCTCGCTGATATACTGGCGGTACAAGGGCATCTTGAAGCCATTGCAGAGGATATGCGTTTCCTTCGAGATCTTTCCCTTTTCATAAAGCGATCGCACAATCGGGATATC
>DASVBA010000139.1:0-2134 GCA_036376095.1 Chryseolinea sp. | reverse complement strand
AACTAAACGTTGACCGATATCACATTGTACGCGACGAGACCTCTTCCAACTATTATCTTAAAAAGAAATAATTCGCACAAACTCTCTGTGAGCCGTATTGATTTAGGGACAATTCTTCATTATTTTTCTAACTTATCTTCTGTATGATTGTCTATACCACCTCTCAGGACGACAATGACTTGAAGGGCATTCTGAATTTGCAAAAGATCAATTTGGCCAGGAACCTGCCGCAGGAGGAGATAGAAAGCCAGGGATTTGTGACTGTATTGCATAGATTGGAAGACCTTCAGAAAATGAATGCTATCGAACAACACATTATCGCTAAGGGTGACGGCAACGTTATTGCTTACTTGTTGGCGATGACTCACAAATCGAAATTTGACATCCCTGTTCTCGTTCCAATGTTTAACGTGTTTGAAAGCCTTCAGTACAAAGACAAACCACTGTCACTTTACAACTATATGGTTGTGGGACAGGTTTGTGTTGACAAGAATTATCGCGGACAGGGAGTTTTAGACAAATGTTACGATCTCTACATTGAAAGGTTCAAAGGACGATACGATTTTGCCGTGACGGAGATTGCTACCAACAATCAACGATCGCTTAACGCGCATAAGCGGATTGGATTCAGGACAATCCACGAGTACGCTGCACCGGATGGAGTAAGGTGGGCCATCGTATTACTCGAATGGAATAGGAAATAAACCAGCATCAATTTTATGAAAGTCATTTTTCTTTTTGTCGTCGTGATGATGACGGCATGCGTCGTTCAGGATGAAAACAAATTCTATATGCCCGCTGAATGGGAGACTCATGACGCCATCTGGCTTGGATGGGAAGATGACCAGCTGCAATACCGGCCGACTGTCGTCAAGATGATCAACGCACTCAAAGCCCACGTTAAGATAAAGGTGGCTGTTTCCGGCGACAGTCTGATGCAAGTGGCGAAAAAGTACCTGCAGGAAGAAGGTGTTGACTCTTCAGAACTCATCTTCTACAATGTGATCGGTGATCGTTATTGGATAAGAGATCACGGAGCTGCTTTTCTGGTGAATGGCAAGGGTCAATTAGGTGTTGCAGATTTTGGCTGGAATGGCTATGGTTATCCAGGTTGGTTAGAGATACGTTATGATAACAACCCCGATAGCATATCAAAGTATCTTAAGCGGCGAGAGGCTAAGATGAAGGCGACTGGCGCAGTGGACAGCCTGATGGCTATAGCAGAGGGCGCGTCTATTGTGAGAACGGATATTAAGCACGAGGGCGGTGCAATAGAAGTTAATGGAAAGGGAACACTTATCCTTTGCGAGGCGACAGTATTTCAACGGAATCCGGGCCGTTCGAAAGAAGAACTCGAATCAGAATTTAAAAGGGTGTTAGGCGTAACAAATATCATTTGGATGAAACAAGGACTGGCTGATGATCCGTTGCATTTTTTTCGAAGAATTACAGGTAACTACATCGGAGGGGGGACAGGCGGGCATACAGATGAATTTGTCAGGTTCGCGGACGCTACTACGATTTTGCTGGCATGGGTCGATGAGTCGGAAAAAGATTTGAATCCTATCAATCAGATGAACTATGAACGAATGAATGAAAATTTAAAAATACTGGAACAAGCTAAAGACCAGGATGGACGGGCGTTTGAAATCGTCAAGGTACCGTTGCCCGACCTCATAGTAAAGACGATAATTGCAAAAGAGGATGCTGAAGACAAGGACTGGTCCGGTCCATTTTTGAAACCGAGCTATTTTTCCGCGAAGGAGGCGCCCATGGAAGGAGACACGCTGCTAAGAGTTCCAGCAGCAAGTTATCTGAACTACCTTGTCACTAACGGAATCGTGCTGCTGCCGACCTATACGTCCGCTGGATCGTCTGGGGAAAAGGAGAATGAAGTCAAGAGAATTTTCCAGGAGCGCTTCCCGGGCCGAGAGATCGTTCTTATCGACGCGATGCCTCTGAACTGGCAGGGAGGCGGAATTCATTGTTCAACGCAACAGCAGCCCTCGAAGAAATAACTCTCAATAATGATTGGTTATTTTTTGAGCCGATCAGGCAAGAAACGCTATACTTGCTCTTTAATTCCGCTTATATGTATCGCATAATCTTTTTTCTCTGCGCAGCTCTTGTTCCA
>DASVBA010000137.1:0-3940 GCA_036376095.1 Chryseolinea sp. | reverse complement strand
CCGGAATGTCTTCCCATTACCTCAATAAAAAAAAGTCGGTTGTGAGAAAGAGCGGTGTCTCTTATTCTGTCGATGGCCTCAACCGCGGTGTTTGTAGCCGTGTCATAGCCAATGGTGTAATCGGTTCCCGCCAGGTCGTTGTCAATTGTTCCGGGAATGCAAACGGATGGAATTCCAAATTCCTCGTAGAACTTGTGAAGTCCGGTAAATGTACCGTCGCCACCAATAGCAACAAGTGCATCTATACCCTGTTTTCTTATGTTATCGTAAGCTTTCTTTCTTCCTTCTGGCGTTCTGAATTCGCGGCTCCGGGCTGTCTTGAGGATTGTGCCTCCGCGTTGTATGATGTTTCCCACCGAACGGGCATCGAGCTTAATAATGTCGCCTTCGATCATGCCTTCGTATCCTCTCATGATACCGCAGCAATTCTTCTTATAATAGGTGCAGGCGCGAACGACGGCTCGGATGGCGGCATTCATTCCTGGAGCATCGCCACCCGACGTGAACACTCCAATCTTCGAAATTTTATTCTCCATTTAGATTTTAAATCCAACAAAAATAATGGACGAACGGTACTTTGCAATCAACAATTTAATCAATTGGATTTCAAACGTTTGAAATAGTTGATTAAGCCATTGGTTGAAGAGTCATGTGTACTTACTTCATTCGAAGAACTTAGCTCAGGGAGAATTTTCTTTGCCAGCACCTTCCCAAGTTCAACACCCCATTGATCGAAGCTGAAGATATTCCAGATGATACCCTGCACAAAGATCTTGTGTTCGTACATTGAAATAAGGCTGCCGAGGGTTCTCGGAGTAAGTTGTTTAAACATGATACTGTTGGTAGGCCTGTTCCCATCAAACACTCTGAAAGGGGTGTGAAGGGCAATAGATTCCTTGTTCATGCCCGCTTTAGTAAGTTCATCGATGACTTCGGTCTCCGTTTTTCCTTTCATCAACGCTTCGGTCTGGGCAAAGAAGTTAGAGAGAAGTTTTTCGTGATGATCGCCAATCGGATTATGACTGACTGCAGGAGCAAGGAAATCGCAGGGGATGATCTTTGTCCCCTGATGGATAAGCTGATAAAATGCATGCTGTCCGTTAGTTCCCGGCTCGCCCCAAATAATGGGACCTGTTTGATAACCTACAGGCTGACCGTTGCGATCGACAGACTTGCCATTGCTTTCCATGTTGCCTTGCTGAAAGTATGCAGCAAATCGATGCAGGTATTGATCGTACGGTAAGATGGCCTCAGAGGCACATCCAAAGAAATTGTTGTACCAGATTCCTATCAGTGCAAGGATCACAGGAATGTTTTTCTCGAAAGGTTCATCCCTGAAGTGCTTATCCATTGCATGGGCTCCTTCAAGCATTTTTTCAAAGTTCTCGAAGCCAATGGTACAAGCGATAGACAATCCAATGGACGACCACAGGGAATATCGTCCTCCAACCCAATCCCAGAAAATGAACATGTTCTCGGGGGCGATTCCGAATTTTGTTACCTCATCTCTATTTGTGGAGACGGCCACAAAGTGTTTGGCAACGTCGCCGTTCCCGCCGGTTTTTTCCAACAACCATTTCCTTGCCGTATCAGCATTGGTCATGGTCTCCTGCGTTGTAAATGTTTTGGAAGCAATTATAAAAAGAGTGGTTTCAGGATCCAGACCTTTTAACGTTTCGGCTATGTGCGTCCCATCCACATTGGAAACGAAGTGTGGTTTAATGTTTTTCCAATAGGGGCGGAGAGCTTCCGTTACCATATAAGGCCCAAGATCCGATCCGCCAATACCAATGTTGACGATATCCGTTATTCCTTTCCCGGTGTATCCTTTCCATTCGCCACTTAATAGTCGTGTGGAAAAGTTTTTCATTTGGTCCAATACGCGGTTGACTTCAGGCATCACATCTTCGCCGTCGACCATGACGGGTGTGTTGGAACGGTTTCGCAGTGCGACATGCAACACAGACCGGCCTTCTGTCTGATTTATGATCATCCCGCTGAACATAGCAACTATCGCGTCCTTTAGTTCCACTTCCCGTGCCAGGTCAATGAGGCCCTTTAATGTTTCTTCGACGATAAGGTTCTTCGAATAGTCAACAAGTATGTCTTCGAATTTGGCGTGCAGCTTTGAAAATCGTTCAGGATCTTCTGAAAAGAGCTCACGTAAATGAGTTGCTTGCAGGGTAAGGAATTGTAGTTCGAGCTTTGACCAAGCCGCTGTCGTGATTGGGTTGTTTGTGGGGAACATAAACGTTGATTTAAATACCAGGACTTAAAGTGCAAAAGCACTTCTCTTATCAATCATTGTACGCCATACATAAAAAACGCGATGGAAAAGAATTCACGAAAGGCCGGACGTCATTTCTTGAATTTATTCACCAGCATGGCAAGCTTTTCTTCCATCGTGAGCTCTTTTTCTTTCTCTTTCTCTCTTTTCTTCTCGTTCCCCTTTGGCTTCCACTGCTTATCCTTTGTGGTGGCTGCAGGTTTAGTTGCCGGCTCAGGTTGCGCAAAAGGATCACTCTTCATGGAAAGTCCTACACGCTTGCGTGCCACGTCAACCTCAACTACGGTTACCATCACTTTCTGCTGAACCGAAACAACTTCAAGCGGGTCCTTAACAAACTTGTCAGCGAGGTGACTGATATGGACAAGGCCATCCTGGTGAACACCTACATCAACAAAGGCCCCGAAGTTGGTAACGTTTGTAACAATTCCGGGCAGCCGCATACCTATTTTCAAGTCACCGATCGTATTAACGCCATCGGTAAAGCTAAATACTTCAAATTCTTTGCGTGGGTCACGACCTGGCTTTTCAAGTTCTGTCAGGATGTCGGTCAACGTAGGAAGACCAACTTTGTCGGTAACATATTTCTTGAGCTCAAGCTTGCTGCGAAGCTCATTGCTTGTCATAAGGTCTTTTACAGAACAGCCCAGATCCGTAGCCATTTGCTCGACAATAGCATAACTCTCGGGGTGTACGGCGCTTGCGTCGAGTGGATTGTCCGCTTGGTGGATCCTTAAAAATCCAGCAGCCTGTTCAAATACTTTTTCTCCAAGTCTTGAAACTTTCATTAAAGACTGTCTGTCCTTGAACGGTCCGTTCTGATTTCTAAACTCGACGATATTCCTGGCAAGAGCGGGACTTAACCCCGACACATAGGATAATAATTCCTTGCTCGCGGTGTTCACTTCCACGCCAACTGAGTTAACACAACTCATCACAGTATCATCAAGACCGCTCTTTAGCCTGGTCTGATCAACGTCGTGCTGATATTGACCGACGCCAATGGACTTGGCATCGATCTTTACGAGCTCGGCTAATGGGTCCATCAACCTTCTTCCAATCGAAACGGCGCCTCTTACAGTGATGTCCTTATCCGGAAACTCTTCGCGGGCAACGTCAGACGCGGAATAGACCGACGCACCGCTTTCGTTCACCATCACAATAACTATCTTATGACTTAGACCGATAGATTTCACAAATGCTTCCGTCTCACGTCCTGCTGTACCATTGCCGATTGAAATCGCTTCAATGTCATACTTCTCGCACAGCGACTTTATAATTGCTGACGACTTGGCAATGTCTCGCTGGGGCTCGTTTGGAAATATTGTATCATGATGGAGCAACTTTCCCTGGCGATCGAGGCAAGCCAATTTGCAGCCGGTTCGAAATCCAGGATCCAGGGCCAGAACATTTTTCTGACCAAGAGGTGCTGCCAGTAATAACTCTTTCAGATTTTCGGCAAATACTTTAATGGCATCTTCGTCCGCTTTCATTTTGGACTCCATCCGCACCTCTGTTTCCATCGACGGCTTCAACAGTCTCTTGTAGCTATCCTTAATCGCCAGCCTGACTTGTTCGGCCGACGTCCCCTCGCTCTTTATGTATTGTCTTTCGAGTGAGCTGATAACCATTTCCTCTACAGGATAAATGTCT
>DASVBA010000087.1:0-2697 GCA_036376095.1 Chryseolinea sp. | reverse complement strand
AATTAGAAAGATTGAGCGACATGTTGTCGTCCATTCATCAAAAAAAAACGTCGCTAGCAGGAGTGCAATAATACCTGAGTGTTGTGTTATTGAGTGTTTTGTGGTTTGAAGCTTGATGCCTCCGCAACACTCAACAATCAGCAAAAACAACAAACAAGTATTTTGTCCCTTCTATTCTGCGCATGTTGCGGGGACTAGTTTCCCTGGAATGGACCAATGCAGGTTTAGTATCTTTTACTCGTACCTAAGAGAATCAACTGGGTTCGCCGTTACAGAACGTCTGATCTTATAACTAATGGTCGTCATTGCGATCGTCAACAGGATCACGAGAGCGAGCGAGATCACCGTCACGTCCACGGATTCGTAGTATTCCCATACGCTGTTCATCAGACCGTTCACCATCACTGTGCCAAGCACAGAGCCTATGACAAAAGAGAAGACCATAATTATGACAAACATCTTGCTAACCTGAAACACTATGTGCGAAAGTGGCGCGCCGAGGATCTTGCGAATACCCAATTCCTTTGTACGCTTCTGAAGATTCAACGAGACGAGAGAATAGAGACCAGAAACCGACATGATGATAGCTACCAATCCCATAAACGTGTACAATATCACAACGCTGTCGAAATGTTCCAGTGACATGGACATCTGGTGTTCCATAAGGCGGCCCGGGTATAGCTGAGTCGGAAAAAGCTCTTTCCACGCATCGGCAATGACTGCATTAAGCTTTACCAGGTCATTCGGATCCGCGGAAGCAACGAGATATTTGTATTGGTCTGCCGGCACATACCTGAAGGCAACAGGACTCAAAGGCTGGAACAATGCTCTCAGATAAACATCTTTTACAACGCCGATGACATACACCTGCAACGTGTCATTCAACATTATGCGTTTACCAATGGGCCGATCACCCAACGCAAAGACACGTGCAAATTCTTCGTTCACAACGATCGACTCGGTCTTGTCGGATGCCTGGTCGCGCTGAAATTCCCTGCCGGCCAGCACACGAATATTAACGGTCTTGAAATAACCATCTCCAACATTCAACATATCGATCTCCTTTTCGACCCTATTATCAGCACGGGCGGCGGCCTTATATGAACTTGAATAGATCTGATGCTCACTTCCGCCAACCGATTGCACCACAGATCCCAATTCAATTTCATTCTTCAGCAGATCGAATTTTGAAGCATCATCCAATGGCACTTGTACAATCGATCGCCAGGAATATCCGAGGTCATACGACTTTTGAAATTTGGAATTGAAATAAAAGGCCAGGGCAAAAATGACGGCTGCAAGAGAAATGCTGAACTGAAATACAAGCAAACTTCTTGTCAGCCAATTAGCGCCACCGAATCTCGTTGTGCCCCTCAAAATCTGAATAGGCCTGAATGCGGATATATAAAAGGCCGGATATCCGCCGGCAAGAAGTGCAGTAAACGCCATCAATCCGGTAAGCATGACGAAGAAGGGGATATTGTCGTTGTATCGGACCTCCATTTCGATGCCTGACCACATGCCATTCCACCCATCCGTGAAGTACTCCGCCAGGACTAACGCGAGGGCTAGGGAAACAAGGCAAAATACCATCGTTTCAGACAGAAATTGAAATATCAATTGCTTGCGTTTTCCTCCGATAACCTTCCTGATGCCGATCTCCTTCAGCCTGTTCCCCGACACCGCGATCGCATTATTCATAAAATTGAAACACGCGACCAGCAAGAGGAATCCAGCCATGGCGAAAGGGGCGATGACCGCAGCCGGAGGCATGGACATATTCATCCAATGACCCTGAACGCGTTCACGGGCGGCACGGGCGGCCATACCTTTAAAGGGCTCGATATAAAATGATTCGATCTTAAGGTCTGGTCTTGCGTCATTCTGCGTCTTGATGTAGCCACTTAATTGTTTTTCAATGCCTGCAATCGATCCGGCGTTATTAAGATAGAGAAAGGTTGTCGCCCATCGGGACCAGTCGTTTTCGAACTCTTCGCGCTTTGAAGGATCCGTATAATAGTTGTCATATGTTGATATCAACTCAAAACGAAAGCTGGAGTTGGCGGGAAATCTTTTGTACACGCCACCGACCACAAATTCGCGGGGTTCACCAGCAATGAGCTGCGTCAATGGCATGCCTGCCACATCTGACTTTCCGAAGTATCGCTTTGCAAGCTCATCGCTTATTACTATCCTGCCCTTGTCGCTAAGATCAAGCGAACCATGCAGCAACTCCATCGTAAAGATCTTTGTGAAAGACGGATCGACGTAAACGAATTCTTCCTCGAATAGTTCATCGCCAATCCGAAACTGCGAATCTTTGCTGATGTATTGAATCACTTGATCGCCCTCGCGTAGCGTTTCCCGTATCAGGTTGCCGGCGGGCATAGGACAAACCCCGAAGGGAACCTTGCCTCGTTCAGTTTGTTGCCAAAAGCCAATCCGATACAAATGTTCAGCATTGGATTGTTGTCTGTCGAATTCAATATTGTATTGGTAGTTCACCCATGCTGTGATGCAACAGCCCAGAGCGATGCTCAGTCCAAGAAGGTTTATTACAAATGCCGCTTTGTTTTTGAAAAATGTGCGGAAGGCAAGGCGGACGTAGTTGAGTAGCATAGGCGGTTTTTTTTGTAAGACGAGGTTGTAAAGATAATGTTACGGGGGTTAGAAGTTAGTAGGTAGTAGTTAGTAGTT
>DASVBA010000062.1:0-6991 GCA_036376095.1 Chryseolinea sp. | reverse complement strand
AAAAGAAGTGATAAATTTAGTCTTACCAACTGATGTTAACAGATGAGAAAGCTCGTTTTATTCATGCACGTCTCGCTCGATGGTTTTGTGGCGGGACCCAATGGTGAAATGGATTGGATCATTGCCGATGAAGCCATGTTCGATCTTGCTGCCAGCAAGACTAACGAAGCGGACACCGCATTATATGGGAGGATCACTTATGAAATGATGGAAGGCTATTGGCCAACGGCAGCCGATCAGCCTGGGGCAACAAAACATGATATCGAACAGTACAACAGCGTGAAAAAGGTTGTTATGTCAAGATCGATGAGGGGCCGTGATCTGAAACTGACCACTATTATAAGCGACGATCTCGTGCAAAACATAAATAGCATAAAACAAAACAAGGGTAAAAATATTATTATGTTCGGAAGTCCTGGTGCAGCTCACTCACTTATGAAACACGATCTGATCGACGGTTATTGGTTGTTTTTTAATCCTATTTTGCTTGGCAAGGGTATACCACTCTTCGATAATATAGATCAGATAACAAAGTTAAGGTTGAATTCTTCAGACATTTCCTTCCGGCGTTGTTTGTCTCCATTATGAAAAATAACCCGGTGATCCCACATCCTTGAAACAAAGGGCAAAAAGTTCAACGAAAAAAACGCAAGCGTGCAAAAAAACGAGGATAGCTGGAGGGCATTTTGGGAGAACCAAGCACACTCATTCGACGAGGTGATGAAGGTGAGCACATCTTACTTCGCACGGCAGTTCATTAAGAAATTTAAGATCACATCCGGTGATGAAATATTTGATTATGGTTGCGGGCCGGGATTTCTGGCAGATTCACTTGCTGTATTCAACGTCAAGACGACGGGTGCCGATATAAATCCTTCTTATGTTGAGCAATGTGGAAGAAATCATCCGGAGTCAAAAACCTTCCTCATCACAACAGATCCAGTTTCCAACCAAAAAATATTAAACGAAAATCTCAACTGGAAGAGGTTTGATTTTATCGTTCTCCTCAGTATTTCACAATACCTCGAAAGCGTTGAAGCCCTGGAAAACATCATTCGCCTGTTGAAACCTTATCTGAACGACAATGGTAAAATAATCATTGCTGATGTTGTCGATCCAAAGACCTCGGCCTTACGCGATTTGATTGCAATAAAATTTCAATGCATTAAGTCCGGCAAGTTGACAGCATTTGTCCGTTTCTTCTTCTACCTCCTTTTCTCGAATTACAGACATCTATCCCGGAATGTAAGGTTGCTCCATATTTCAGAAGAAAATATGAAACATATTGCCGGCAAGACCTTGCTTCGATGTGAGAAAGCAGACAGGTTAACACTGCACCCAACCCGAACTAACTACTGTCTTTCCCTAACGTGATGGCCATTCCGACTTGATTAACCCATATAACTAAGGATCAGGCCCTTCAGACACGTCAAATGCAAAATAAGATTTCAGAAAACGGTTTCCCTTTCTTAGTTTTCGATAAATCTATCATACTGGAAAATGATAAAACTGCATTCGATCAACACCAAGCTAACAATTGCCCTATTAATCAGCATTGTAATTTCATGTAAAGAAACACCGCCGAAGGAACCACCGCTCGTCGTGCGTGAAGATCCGGCCACAAGCGCGGCAAAAGCTGCGGAGATCAGAAAGAATACTCCAGCACAGCTTGCCGAAGGATTGACGCTCACATTGTGGGCATCCGACTCTCTTGCACCGGATCCGGTTGCAATGTCTATCGATGATGAAGGCCGTGTATATCTCACGCGAACCAACCGGCAAAAGAATTCTGAATTTGATATCCGCGGGCACCGTGACTGGATGATCCCTTCGATCAGCCTCCAGACGGTTGAAGAAAGACGATCGTTCCTTCGTGCCACTTTTGCTCCCGAAAAGAGTAAGGAAAATGAATGGCTGGAAGATTTAAATCACGATGGAAGTCACGACTGGAAAGACCTCGCGATAGAAAAAGATGAAGTTTGGCGACTCGAGGACAAATCTGGTGATGGGTATGCCGACGTTTCCACACGAATTTTAAATGACTTCCATGATGAAGTGACGGATGTCGCAGGAGGGCTACTCATTCGCGACAACGATGCTTTCGTCACGATTGGCCCTGACATGTGGCGTGTGAAAGATACCGATGGCGACGGCGTTCTCGATGAGAAGACCTCAATCAGTCATGGATATGCAGTGCATATTGGGTTCAGTGGTCACGGCATGTCAGGCGCGATTGAAGGACCGGACGGAAAGATCTACTGGCAGATCGGAGACATCGGCGCTAACATCACAGCACCGGACGGGAAGGTTCATGCTTATCCGAATGAAGGAGTGCTGGTTCGTTCGAACGAAGATGGCAGCGACTTCGAGGTATTCGCGGCAGGAATCCGAAACACTCATGAGTTTGTCTTCGATGAATACGGCAACATCATTAGTTCTGACAACGACGGAGATCATCCGGGAGAAAGTGAAAGACTGGTCTACCTCGTGGAAGGATCTGATCAGGGCTGGCGGTCGAACTGGCAATACGGCAAATATGTAGATCCAAAAAATAACGAGTACAAAGTATGGATGGAGGAAGGTCTCTATAAACCGCGTTGGGAAGGACAGGCCGCGTACATCATTCCTCCGATCGTAAACTTTCACAACGGACCAACAGGGATGGTTTACAATCCGGGAACCGCGCTTGGTTCTGCATGGAAGAACAATTTCTTTTTAGTGGAATTTGTGGGCAACCCCAGCCGCTCTCACATCTGGGCATTTACGTTAAAACCAAAAGGCGCATCGTTCGAGCTTGTTGAAGACAAGGATGTTGTGAGCGGCATTCTTCCAACAGGAATAAAATTCGGTCCCGATGGCGCACTTTACGTGGCTGACTGGATCAATGGTTGGGGCACTAAAAACTATGGAAGGGTTTGGAAGCTCGATGTCACAGACGACAAGAATGACCTCAAAGCTGAACGGGCTGAAACAAAACGTTTAATGATCCTCGACTATGCAGCACAGTCTGATGCTGAGCTTGGCAAATTGTTGTTCTATGGGGACATGCGCATACGTCAAAAGGCGCAATTTGAGTTGGCATCCCGTGGACAAAAAGGATGGGATGAATTTAAGAAGGCGTTAGATCAACGCGAAAACCAACTTGCCCGTGTCCATGCCATTTGGGGAATGGGGCAACTAGGCCGTAAGGATAAATCACATGCGGCACCTTTAGTGGAATTGTTAAAAGATGAAGACGCTGAGATCGTAGCACAAGCCGCAAAGGTGATCGGCGAAATTAAGTACAAAGAAGCCGGCGACGCCCTTATACCTGTTCTTCAAACCAACAATCCACGGGCAATCTTTTTTGCAGCGCAAGCCCTGGGTCGCATTGAGCATGCAGCAGCTGTTACACCGATCATTCAAATGCTGGAAAAAAATAATGATGAAGATAACTACCTGAGGCACGCCGGTGTTCTCGCGTTATCCCGGATCGGACAGGTTGAACCCGTTATAGCTTTATCCACCAATTCCAGCAAAGCGTTGCGTACAGCCGCGGTACTTGTGTTACGAAGGCTGAAAAACGAAAACGTAGCCATATTTCTTCAGGATAAAGATGAATACATCGTCACTGAAGCAGCTCGTGCTATCAACGATGATCTTTCAATCGAAAAAGCCTTGCCTGCATTGGCCGCCACACTGAACGAAAAACGATTCACATCGGAACCCTTGTTACGTCGTGGTGTCAACGCCTGCCTCAGGGTTGGTGGTGAAAAAGAAATGGATATGCTTATAGCGTTCGCAAAAAGAACCGACGTTCCCGCCAATATTCGCGCCGAGGCATTGGCCACTCTTGGGGTATGGGCCAGCCCATCCACTCTGGATCGCGTCGACGGAAGGTTACGTGGAAAAATCGAACGTGACCCTGCCATGATCACAAGCAAAGTTCGGGGCTTCGCTTCAGAATTCTTACAAAGTAAAGATCCTGACATCCTCGTAGCGACAACCAAGATGATGAGCTATCTGGGCATCAAAGACTACAACGCGAACATTGAAAAACTTCTCACAAATAGTTCACCAGCCGTCAGGTCTGCCGCCATCACATCCTTAAGCGCGTTGAAATACGACAAGCTGGAATCGGTCATAAAAAGAGGTATGGAAGACAAAGACGGCGGTGTTCGGGCTGTCTCGGTGGGGTTGCTTAATGAACTGGATATTACTAAGGAGAACCTTCCAGCTATCGTGCAGCCGATCTTTAAGAAGGGCACCGTTCGTGAACAACAAGAATTGCTGAAGGTACTAGGCGAAATGCCTGTTGAGAAAAGTGAACCGGTTCTTGATGGACTCATCGACGATTTAGCCAACAAAAAACTTCCTCAAACCATTACACTTGATCTAATGGAGGCAGTTGATTCCACTCATTCGGAAAAACTCATAGCCAAACTCAAACCACTCCGGCCAACGGGTAATAAGACTGAAAGCTTTATGGAGGCTCTTTACGGTGGAGACGCCAGAAGAGCAGGGTGGTATTTCATGACAAACTCAACTGCACAGTGTGTTCGTTGTCACGCAGTAAACGGTGAAGGTGGTGGTACCGTGGGGCCCGACCTTGGTCAGATTGGCGACAAACTTAGCCGGGAAGAAATCCTCCGCGCTCTCATCGAGCCTAGTGCCCGGCTTGCTCCTGGATTTGGTTCGGTGAAGCTCACATTAAAAGATGGGCAGGTAGTATCAGGAATATTGATGGAAGAATCAGCTGATGAACTTATTATTAAAACTTCTGATGCTGAACCGTTAGAGGTGAGTACTTCAAGAATAAGCAAACGCGAGAACACCCCGTCAGCCATGCCACCCATGGGAACGCTGATGTCTAAGCGGGAGATCAGGGATATGGTCGAACTGCTGGCGAATTTCAAGAAGAAATAGATGGAAAAGGTCAACGGTACTTCAAGGGTACTGTTGACCTTTATGATGTATGATATTTGGACAGATCTCGCGTGCAGGAAAGAATTCATCCAGCACGTTACAAATTCTCGATATAGCAAAAGTGCTCCAGGCTCAGTTCGGGCTCTTCCTTAATTGGAAGCGGTAGTACAGTCGCGTTCCATTTTTTAAAGTGAGGTAGAATTGCGAACCCACTACGCCGGCAAACTCCGAAAACAATTTCTGCCATTTCTGAGGGATCAGTGTTCTGATACGCTCGCGTTTTGATGCATCCTCAGCCTCGATAGATTTTATAACATTTTCGGTAATGTTTTCTTCATTGACTACTTCCATTCCCGTATCGCGAAGCTGTCGCCTCAACGTACTCATGTTTTCCACGTTCTTTTCATTCCTGAAATCAACGAGCAACAGCCGACCGCCTGGTTTAAGTACCCTTTTAACTTCACTCAAGAACTTGTCTACCGATCCGTAGGCATGACACGATTCAACATTAATAACTACGTCGATACTGTTATCCTCAAGCGGAATTGACTCAGCGCTTCCCTGGATGAATTTCAGATTAGGTAACACGTGTATCCTGTTAGAAAGATCAACAGCACTCTGCGCAAGGTCCATTCCCGTGTAGGACGCCGGACGAAGATGCTCTGCGATATAACGTGCACCTCCTCCTCTGCCGCTTCCGACTTCGAGGACTTTCATTCCTTCAATGGTTGTTTGTGTAGCCAGGTAGTGATACATCTGCAGCGGATGACGTTGCAGTGTGGGATCATCAGCAAGAACGAGCGGCGATTCGTTTCCATTCGGGATGTAACCGTAGTTCATAAAATTCCAGCCTGCATCAGGAATATTCTTTGCGAGTAGCTCGTAAGTCACTTTCGCATTAAGCCTTTTGAACCACGCAAAACGCTTTAATGCATGGATAACAAATTTTATCATAGGCATAGGTTATGCCTGCAATTTAGAATTAAAATCGGGTAATGCGGTACAACGACGGAGATGAGCGGAATTAAGCAAGGTCAACACGATTGTGCACTATTTCGACTTTTTTTGAGCGGCTTTAATGGGCGTAAAAGGGCCAAACTTGTGTTGCTCCTCCGTGAACTTATCGGCGTAAGGGCCGTAGGGATGATCATAAGGTTTGGAAGAGATATCAGGCCAATCGGATGGAAATTCTTTTTCAGGCCTGGGCTGGGAATTTATGAAAGCCGCTACATCCCAGGCTTCTTCATCAGTAAGGACCGGGCTTTGAGGTGTGGCGAGATCAAAGGGCATATTTGATTTTACGTAGCCGGCAAATCGTGACAGCCGGTACAATCCGGCGCCGACATTATAGCTGGTACTGTTGTAGAGAGGAGGGTATTTCCATTCAATACCATTTTCGGCCTTGAGCCCTTCACCGTTGATACCGTGACAACGGGAGCAATGCTTATCATAGACAAGTTTTCCTTTGGAAGGATCTGCAGCGCGATCTAAAGGTGGAAGTTCCGCGATACCTGCTTCTTTTGGATACGTGCCTTTCGCGACCTCACTGCCAACCCATGAGATATACGAAACAAAAGCTTTCATCTCACGGCTACTTTCACTGAGCTTCCTTCCATTCAGGCTTCGTTCGATACAATCGTTCACTCTTTTTTCAATTGACTCAATTCCACCCGATCGCGCACGAAACTTGGGATAGGTTGCCGCTACTCCTGCATAGTTGTTTCCAAATGGCTTTTTGCCCGCCTTCAAGTGACAATTCTGGCAATTCATGCCGTTGCTTTGCTGACCTACCTTTCCATTTGGTCCGAGGTAAACTGCAGTGTGGGCAACAAGCTCTCGGCCATACCGAATCAAATCCCCTTCCGGCGTGGCCGGGATCTTTGTCGAATCGGGAGGTTGCCACGACTTCTTAACAGATTCAGGGGCAGGTAACGAAATGCCTGCAGGCTTCGCTTCAGCTTTTGCAAGGCGTTTGGAGGGTGGATTCAAAATCCACAACACCGACACAACAACAATGACAATGCATACAAGAAAACAGGCACATAATATACCAGCAACCTTAACGATTGGATCTTGCCTCATAGTC
>DASVBA010000061.1:0-4776 GCA_036376095.1 Chryseolinea sp. | reverse complement strand
TACATTTTACATTTATAGTTTTACATTTTGCGGTTAAAATTTCCAATGCGAGAAGGTGTCATTGATCTGGAAATATGTTGCCATCTAGCTGACCTTTACCTTTACATTTTACATTTATAGTTTTACATTTTGCGGTTAAATTTCCAACACGAGAAGATGTCATTGATTTGGAAATATGTTCTCAATCTACCACTTTGGTTTCTTTAAAACGGCATGTTCAACTTCATAATCTGGAATAGTAGTCCAATTGTATTCTCAATTGGGCCTTTTGTACTTCGGTGGTATGTCCTTCTTTTCGTGCTGGGTTTTTTTGTGGCCCGTCTGGTGCTGGCGCATATTTATAAAAAAGAAGGGAAAACCGCCTCTGACGTTGAGAAGCTCACTATATACGTCCTCGTTGCTGCCGTTGTCGGCGTCAGGCTGGGATACGTCCTTTTTTACGAGCCTTCTACAATTCTGACAAAGCCACTGGAAGCTTTTCTTCCATTTCGATTTCAGCCGTCCTTTCAGTTTGCGGGTATCCAGCGACTTTCGGGATACGGCGGCATAATTGCCGTAATGATCGTGATTTGGTTTTACGCCCGAAAAGGACACCACAATCAAAAATATCTTCAGGTACTTGACCGGGTCTTGGTAGCACTCGCATTAACAGGAGTGTTCGTTGGGATTGGAAGTTTTTTCAATGCGGAAGTTCCCGGCAAACCGACCAGTAGCAAGAGCGGCGTGATATTCTTAAGCCCCGTAACGGAAGGTCTACTGAAATTGCCGTGCTGTATAATGCGTAACCCTGGTGGGCCAAACCCGCTTCAGAATGTTGAAGTAAAACCCGACACAGCCTTACGCCGTGAAACCGCGGGACACAGCGCCATTCTTTTATACCTATTTTATAAGCCTGGTGCAACGGAGCAGCTGGTGAAAGAATTTCTTATTGGCGATGTGAAAACATTTCTGTACGACAATTCGCAACGCATATACGAATCAGGTGAGGAACCACTGCATTATACGATCTTTCAGGAACAGGAAGACGTTTTTACGGGACGGGTGAGAACAACCGGAATTGCCAGGCATCCCATTCAACTGTATGAGGCGGTATCCTATCTCGTTCTCTTTATTGCAGTGTTTGTGATATGGAACAAAAGCAAGTCCCATACGCCGGCGGGAAGGCTAACCGGTATTTTCCTGGCCGGCTCGGCGGTTTTCAATTTCGCATTTGGATACTTAAAGGAACCTCGGGCCTCATTCGAGTCATCAATGGCGTTGAATATGGGACAGATGATAAGTATTTCAATGCTGATTTTGGGACTTGTGGTGTTAGGTGCTTCCTTTCAGAAGGCCGCGGAAAAGAAGTAACAGGTGTGCGTATTCTCGTTAGCATCTGTCTTCCAGGGGAGGATCGACATTTCAATTCGTGAGTTGACTTGGATTTACCTGCCGGCTTTTACCATCCACTCCAACGATCACTATATCCTTAACACCGGCGGGAATCTTTACTCCTCTTGATGAATTGGAAAGGTAAGTGGACCCAAAATAGAATTCGTGTTTGCGTTGCTTTCCGTCCTTTAACGTGATCAAGGCATAAGCATCCTGAGGAGCTGCCGAATAATAATTCGCGGGGTTGCGGGTGACGCAAGTTTGAATAGGGCCATCGTTATTGCCGATGATCATCAGTTCGCGGCCATCAGCCAACAGCAGCGTTGCAAATCCCTTCGCGTCTTTGTCGGCGAAGAAACCAGTCTTCAAAACATCTACCGGTTTGAAATTGCCTTTACCATCTCCTTTTAACAATAAGCCAATGCCGGCATCGTCACGGCCGGAAGAAATTTCAGGAGCGTAAGAGTTGCCCACCAACAACACATCGAGCTGACCATCGTCATCATAATCACCGGTAATCATACCGTATACTGAAGATATCTGCGCGACTAATGGAAGTGCGGAAATCTTAAACTTGCCGTTCCCAAGGTTTTCGATGTAACTACTTTCGAAACGGTCGCTGCATATCACGTAGGCTTCGTCAAGCTCTTCCGGCAGAAACGTCTCTTCAAAGGTCGCATTAGCATAGTCCGTATAGGTCCTGAACCGGCCACGGATCGAATTGATCTGGTCGATGAGATTGTCGCGCGAATGGCCAACGTACTTTTGTCCCTGGACATAGTAGCTCATCACCGGATCCAGCCGGCCATCTTTATTATAGTCGCTTGCATAAATACAAAGCGGTTCATCAGCGGTTGCATGGAAGTGGCTATTCAGTCCCTGATTCCCCGCGACATAATCGGTATCGCCATCGGCATCGAAGTCACCCGCAGCCAGACTGTTCCACCATCCCGATGTATTTTCGAGGCCAGTATCGTCCGTTGAATTTGAAAGTGTACCCTTATCGTTGTGAAAGAACGTCACACGCATGAATTCTCCGACGATTATCAGATCCAGCCATCCGTCATTGTCATAATCACTCCAAAGCGCTGAACAGACGAGCCCGATATCGCCCAAGTCCCCAACACCTGCCGTGATGTTTGTGAACTTACATATCCCATCCTTGCTGTCATTCCTAAGCAGGAAGCTGCCGGCCGGCATCGGGTATTCTTTCGGAATTATCCTGCCTCCGACAAACAGGTCAAGATCGCCATCACGATCATAATCACCGGCCACGACACATGAGCCGCTTTGTCGAATTTGTGGAAGTGCATCTCTTGCGACGGCAAATGTACCGCGCCCATCGTTGATATAGAGCTGGTCCTGGTAATGTTCCGAGTCCTTTGCCTTTTCTGCTCCACCGCTCACAGCGTAAAGGTCCAGGTCATTATCGTTATCGGCGTCAAACAACAACACGCCGGTTTGTTCTGTAAGACTATCCTTTTGAATGATCAGGTTTTTCTCAAATCGTCCATCTCCTGATTGCACAAACATCGCTCCTGGCGCCCCATCAGCACCTGCGACATAAAAGTCTTCTTTGCGGTCACCGTTGATATCTCCAACTGCTATGCCGGGACCACTGCGCGAGTGCATATGGGGTAACGTGGGCTGAAGCTTGAAATCGACAAACGTTTTCTCGACGTGAGAGTAATTCAGATTCCAGGTGCTATCAGCGGCGGTGAATAACGTGGCTGGCTGAGTTCTTTCTTTCGTTTCACGGACGGATGCCTGCGCATAATCGACCTTCAACACCTGATTTGCACTTACATTTTTAATCAACTGATATTTGCCATCGGGCCAGATCACTTCCACACTATCCACATCGGCGGAGGTACCAAGGCCAAAGTGCAGAAGCGGCTCAACCGTTGAAAGATACCCTCGGTAGGGGCTGAAGTACTGATGTTGAAGCGTTCCATTGTTACTGAGCTTAACGGTAGTCCCCAACCCTTCCCGGTTTGATTTAGCACCTGACAGGGAAATCCTCAGGTAATTTGGTTTTTTATCTGTTGGTAACTGACTCAGATGGCTTTCCCAAACCGATGCTACCTCATCGATGTTATTCGTGACGATGTCAAGGTCGCCGTCATTGTCAAGGTCGGCATAGGCAGCACCGTTTGAATACGTTGGAAGCGCCATCCCCCATGCATAGGATTCATCACTGAACGTTAAGTCTCCCTTGTTCTTGTACATGTAGTTGTGGACTTTGATCCCTGGAAGCTCGCTAAGAAGTGCACGTCGTGCTTTGTCGTCTGCTTCAGGAAGCTGACCCATCGTCTGTTCCTTATCGCCGTAAACAACAAAATCGAGGTTGATGATATCCTGCCGATAGCCGTTGCTTATAAAGAGATCCTTCAATCCGTCGTTGTCATAGTCGGCGAACAAAGGACTCCAACTCCATTCGGTTGCCTCGATACCGGCAATTTGGCCCACTTCACTAAACGATCCATTGCCGTTGTTTAGTTGCAGCGTATTACGGATGTATTGATGTTCATAACCATTGTTGATGCCGTTTTGAAATTCATCATAGGTATTTCCGCGGCTCGTGAGCTTCCAGCGCTTGTTGTCTTCGGGAAGCATATCAACGACGACAATATCGACCATACCATCATTATTGTAATCAGAAATATCAGTACCCATACTATTGAACGTTTGATGTTTCAGGTACTGGGCAGCGCGATTGGTAAAGGTTCCATCCTGGTTGTTGATGTACATCAGGTCGTTCGTAATAAAATCATTGGCGGCGTAAACATCGGGCCACCCGTCATCATTTAAATCGGAAACTGTTACACCTAAGCCAAAACCTTCGATAAGTATTCCTGCTTCGCGGGACACGTCCGTGAACGTCAGGTCGCCGTTGTTACGGAAAAGCTTATCTGTTGACGCAGCTTCACCGTTGACGATTTTAGGCTTCGACCGGTTCCGATGGTAGTTCACAAACGAATTGCGAAGCAGATACATATCAAGATCTCCGTCGCGGTCGTAATCAAAAAAACTACTGTGTATCCCATAACCGGAGTCTGCCAAGCCGTATTGCCTGGCTGATTCAGTGAACGTTCCGTCGCCGTTATTTATAAAAAGAAGATCGGCCCTGTCTTTCTCAGGCGTTTTTCTCGTTCCTCCCACACAAACATAGATGTCAGTAAAACCATCCTGATTGATGTCTACCATTGATGCGCCATTCGCCCAGGTTGTGGTGCCCACGTTTGCTTTTTCAGTTACGTCTTCGAATTTAAGATCACCCTTATTGACGTATAGCCGGCTTGACACCATGTTGCCGGTAAAATAAAGGTCGAGCAGTCCATCATTATTTATGTCCCCTACTGCGACACCCCCACCATTGTACAGGTATTCGGAATCAAGCACGGA
>DASVBA010000059.1:0-5288 GCA_036376095.1 Chryseolinea sp. | reverse complement strand
CGTCGGCTGCAGGCTTGCCAAATTCCTCCCGCACCTGAGCACCTTTCATCGTTTTCCCATTGATCTCTACAATCGGATTTTCGTTCTCTTTGTGGAATTTCAAACCGTTGCTGATGAGATTTTGAAAGAGTCGCTTCACCTGGACACGATCGCCGCTCAGATTAGGAATATTGCCTATCCTGACCGTTCCCTTTACCCTCCGTATCTGCGCGTCAAGATCGTCGACAACCTCATCCATCAGCTTCCTCATATGTAGTCTTTCAAAAGCGGAATAGTTCCTGGATATCTTGGAAAAAGCGAGAATATCTTCAATTAGCAGCTGCATTCTTGCGGCTGCGGATTGCATTCTGACAAGGTAGTCCTGCCCAACACCATCCAATTCCGTGTGGAATTTTGTCGACAGTCTATCGCCAAACGCCCTTATTTTTCGAAGAGGCTCCTGTAGATCGTGGGATGCGATGTAAGCAAATTGTTCAAGATCCTCATTAGAGCGTTGCAGCTCGGAGGTATATTGCTTCAGTTGATTTTCGTAAACCTTTCGCTCCGTTATATCGACAACAGTGCCTAAAATGTAAGGCTGCTGATCTTCATCGTGACGCACGGCCTTCACATTCATGGAAAGGTAGTGGACCTCGCCATCGATAAGAATCCGGTAGTCCAGCTTCAATGCCGTGCGCCGTGCCGGCATATCTGCCGCAAAATCCGAAACAAGTCCGACATCATCGGGGTGCACATTTTCAAGAAATGAATTCCAGGATGGTTGATGTGCTCCCCGTTGTTTTTTCAGGATGTTGTATAACCCATCCGACCAGATCAGGTTATCCTTTTCCGTCCACTTCCAACTTCCCATTTTCGCCAGCCCTTCAGCCTCGTTTAGAAGTAATGCACGCTCTTCCAGCAGTGAGTTTTGTAATTTTCTCTCAGTTATATCCGAAAACGTTACGATACAACCATCTTCAAGCTTCACAACAGTGACATGAATCCATTTATCACCTTTGGCATTTAATTGATGATGTTCAAACTGGCGGGGCACACCCGTTTCGACTACTTCACAATAACTGTCGAAGAGTCCGTTACTTCTGCTCTCCGGCATGGTAAGAAGGAGCCGCTTGCCGATAAACTCTTCACTAGCAAGTCCTGTTGCTGTTATGCTTACGGTGTTAGCGAGGATCCATGTGAAGTCTTCAATTTTGTTTTCGTGATTGCGAATGCTGCTGAACGCCATAATGCCGTTGAGCGAATGATCCAGGATTTTCCGAAGGGTCATTTGAGTAAATTCACGCATCGCCGCCTCTTTGCGCAGCTCAACAATATTGTCCTTGAGATTTTGTTCAGCCTTCTTCCTTTTCTCCAATCCATCGAGCAGACGGGTGAACAAGAACACCAGGCCGACCATAGGAACGAGGCCGTAGATCAGAAGATAGAGTGGTGCAATATTTCTCAGATCTGTTTCGCTGGACTCTCGTTCTCTGAAGAATTTTTCTTCGTCAGCGCGAATTCTTGCACCGACGTTACGGATCTTTTCCATGTTAGCATTACCCTCCATGATGAGATCACGTTCATATCGATCCAGGAATAACGAACTCTTCCTCGCATTTGTCAGGATCTTACTAATGATAGCGAACTGATTCTGGGTTAACTGCCGAAGCGTATCTACTCTTTCTGATTGTGCGTTGTTGTGCCTGACGAGACTATCGAGTAGTTGTAACTCAGCAGGCAGCGTTTGGACGGAATGATGATAGGGTTTCAGAAGTGTTGTGTCACGTGTAAGCTGGTATCCACGTTGACTTGTCTGGGCATCCTTGATGCCGGACAAAACTACCTGGAGCACTTTTAACACGTTGTTTGAATGTCGTACAGTCCTCACCTCACGGATATAGTTGTTCAGGTTCCTATAAGTAAGAAGACTTACAGTGATAAGAACAACGATTACCGTCCAGAATAATGTCTTCGAAAGTGAGTCTCTGCTCATGTGGCCTAGTATCTACAGATGGGGAAAAATATCTATTTGAATCACCTGTTCCAATTTAAGAAAACTCTGCTTAGGGTAATCGCAACGCAAGTTCATGCTTTGGCCCAGAATTTATACACATATATAGCAAAACAAAATCGATCGACTATGAACTCAAGGTATATCAAAATTCTATCGCTCTTTGTATTAGTTACTTTGTTAGCCACGTCGTTAGCTAACGATGTTTTTGCGCAAGCCCGTGCCGGCATCAAAGGCGGGCTGAACGTGAGCAATCTGTACATTGATGACCTGGATGATGAAAATGCCCGCTACGGTTTTAATGTTGGTTTTTTTGGTCAGGTGTTGTCTTCAGAAACGTTCGCTATTCAACCCGAGTTATTGTTTTCCACTAAAGGCTCGAAAGCATTTTATGGAGGGATAATCGATCAGACGGTCAAGTATAACCTCAACTATCTTGATCTTCCGGTATTAGCGGTTTTTAAACTTGGCGAGTCGGCAGAGATCCATGTTGGCCCATATGCAGGTTATTTGTTGGGCGCTAATGTTTCTTATTCGGGCGACATCGCCAATGGTGATGATGAAATTGATAGAGACCATCTGAAATCATTCGACTATGGATTAGCTGGTGGTTTCGGCCTGAACTTCGGCACTGTTCAAGTAGGGGCACGCTATAACTATGGTCTTGCAAAGATCGCGGACAGCGATGCGGCAGAACTGGTCCTGGGTGACTCGAAGAACTCAGTGGCTCAACTCTATGTGTCTCTGAATCTGATGTCGAAAAGGAATAGTTCCGAGTAGTCGCACAACCGATGGTCAACAAACATTCCACAGTCTACCGACCAGACTTTTATAGACCGACCAGACTTTTACAGATCCATCGACAATAACTGCGAGGGTCTCCTTCGTTTACGCGTTAATGCTGTAGAGTTTGAGTTTATTATACAAGGTCTTGCGATCGATCTTCAGCAACTCTGCAGCTTTTGACTTGTTGTAATTTACTTTTTCCAGAATTTCAATGATTGCTTGTCTTTCGGCCGACCCGGCGATCGATTTAAGCAGCCCCACGGAATCTTCTATCAAAGACCCTGGCAGAGCCGATGAAGTATTGGCCTGAATAATTTCCTGAGGAAGGCTATCAGATTGAACTACTTCTCCTATTGTCAGAAGCACCGAACGTTTAACCACGTTATTTAACTCCCGAAGGTTGCCATGCCAATAATAATTGGTGATCTGGTGCATAACCTCCGGAGAGAAAGACTTGACATTCTTGCGGAGAGACTGATTTGCTTTCTCGAGGAAGTAGTTAGCGAATATCATAATATCATCCTTGCGTTCCCGCAACGGTGAAAGTTGAATCTTGAATTCATTCAGCCTGTGGTATAGATCTTCACGGAATTTTCCTTCCTTAACTGAGCGGGCAAGATCTTCATTTGTAGCTGCAATAAGACGGACATCGATAGAAATGTCTTTGGTAGCACCGATACGCTTTATTCTTCTCTCCTGGATCACACGCAGAAGCTTTACCTGGTTTTCGTAAGACAGGTTGCCAATTTCATCCAGGAATATCGTTCCTCCATCTGCTATTTCGAAACTCCCGGGTTTATCACTAACTGCTCCCGTAAAGGCTCCTTTAACGTGACCGAACAACTCACTCCCCGCAAGCTCTTTTGGAAGTGCACCACAATCGATCGCTATAAAGGGGTGGTCAGCTCTGCGGCTGATTCTATGGATTGACTGCGCGACGAACTCCTTACCCGTTCCGGTTTCGCCGTGAATGATCACCGACATTTCAGCGGGAGCAATCAGTTCGATGTATTTCTGAACCGTCTGTGACTGGATACTTTTGCCAACGATGTACTCGGGATTAGGAACAGCCTTACCTGCCTTCTTATCCGGGGAGGCGACATCGGATGTATTTCTTTTTTCGTTTTTAGCGATGGTCTCTTTTATAGTCACGAGTAGCTCATCCGGATAGAGCGGCTTGGTAACGTAGTCGCTCGCCCCATATCGAAACGTCTCTACCGCTGTTCTAACATCGGAATAGCCGGTGATGATTATTACTGCAACAGATGGCTGCAGCAACTTAATTTTACGCAGTAGCTCGACCCCGGTATGATCAGGGAGCCTGTAATCGCAAAGTATGACATGATACTCGTTCGCCCTTAGCAGCTGAAGTCCGTCTTCTCCGCGGTGCGCAACATCGACCGCATATGCATTTTTGGTAAGGAACTTGGACAACACGAGACAAATGTCTTTATCGTCGTCGATGATAAGTAGTCTATGCATAGTCAATGGGGTCAGTTCTAATAGTTAAAAGAAGTTTATTTTTTGGAGCGAATCGTCTATTGATTTTTTCGTAAATGGTTTTGCAAGAAAAAAACTTGCTCCTCGCTGCAACGCTTTTTGTCGCTCACTGTCATAGGCGCTTATGACAATTACTTTTGTGGATCTTTGAGACTTGTGCAAGGCCTTGATAAGATCATAGCCTGACCCGTCCCTTAAATTCAGATCTACAAAAAGCAGGTCGTAGGAAACTGCCTCGATCTTTTCGGCGGCTTCAGCGATGGAAAGGCAAAAGGACGTATCGTACCCCAATTTCTTAAGATATTGGGTTACTAATAAGCAAATCTCTACCTCGTCATCGACGACCAGAACCTTATTCATTAAGTTTTGTTAAGCCAATTGCTCCGACCTGTTTAATACTGGTAGCGAAACGCGATTTCTCTTCGCCCGCGCGCTTTTCTTCATCAGTCGCTCAGTAAATAACAATTTTTCCATCTCCAATCTTTCGATCTCCTCCTTGGTTTTTAGGGGGAAAAACAGTCTGAATAAAACCACGACAAACGCCACACTACAGATATATGTGCCCAGAACAAGGCTTATTAAATGTACCAAATTATTCATATAGGCTTATTTACCTCTGTGGAGGGGTAAAAATCATGCCACAGGACCACAACAATTAAAATCCGGGTTTTTCCCACAACAGTTGTAGAATATACTCTACATAATTGAGGAAATCCACCATCATGGGGTTTTTCAATTTCCGGTTTTGCGCCCCCGTTACCGCCTTCCCGGCCCGTGGCACGATAATGTCAATTGAGTAGGTGAATCAAATTTTATAAACTATGAGTAGCTTACTATATGTCATCGCCGTCATACTAATAATAGCATGGGCGCTTGGGTTTTTCGTTTACAGTGCTGGATCTATAATACATATATTATTGGTCATTGCTGTAGTTGCCATTGTTTTGCGGCTTATACGCGGTGAGCGGGTTTGATCTGGAAGAAGGGCTGTAGAAAGCTTGATGTGAGTGAA
>DASVBA010000053.1:0-2974 GCA_036376095.1 Chryseolinea sp. | reverse complement strand
CTGGTGGATCAAGGAGCTAAACCATCCAAACTGAGCTTCCCTTCGGTCTTTTTTGGATGTTGCAACAAGGAAATTACTAAATCATTTGCCAGCCACCAAAAGAATATGAAAGAAAGACAGACTATTTTGTTCCGCCCCTTTTCTATCAACAAAACGTGGGTTTTATTTGGTTAGATGACGGATTTGGTCGCGGAAATTCTGTCGCCTTTAAAATGAGGTTCCATAGAAAATTATTGAATACGGTGGTTACCGCGAGTTAGAAAATTGTATGCCGGTAGCGTGGCACCTGATGGAATGACCGCGTTTAACGGTACCACTAGATGTTATGAAGATTCAGAAAATATCCTTGTTCCACTTCCGGAACTCATAGTACTTACCCTTGGGCTCTCCAGTCCATCCATTAATACCCTTCTTCACGGGCAGCCAATAACCATGGATATAGATAATCGGGAGAAAACAAAGGCCCAGTACAGTCATCGAAATGGTTCTGCCAGCATAAACAGAGATCAAACAAACAATTAAAGTCGTAAGCAGGTATTTCGCCACCTTACGAATTCTCGGTGTTCGCTCTTCAAAATGCCCGAACAACATATTTCCCAGCGCGAATATTATACTTACAACTGCAACTTCGAACCATAAAGAATCAGTGGTCCACATAGCGTTATTATTTCATTTAGATTTTGTCCACTCTTATCATAAATACCGTCAAACCCATCGTACGGTACCAGATATTCCAGTGTATGGATGCCAGTCGCGGATCAATCTACAAGGCGCTGATTAATAAGTGGCGCTTCCTCCTTCACCGCCTTTTTTCGCAGGCCTCTAGCCTTTAGCAAATCGGAAACCGTGTTTAACAAATGATGGGAAGCCTCTATTTCCTCCTTGCGGATTGCCACACTTTCAATGTTGAATCCAAAAGGAATACACTTTTCTTCACAGAAATTTATCAGATCCCTTGCTATCGATATAGCTATTTCCACCGAACGATTTACAGGGTTTTCGCTTGCTTTCAGCTCGTTTTTAATTTCGTCTGGAATATGAATTCCAAGCCATTCCATAAACAGCAAAGTCTTTGCGGAGCCGCATATTGTTAATGTAAAAATAATGGTCGGCAATTCCTGTTTGCGTTGGCGACAAGTGGCTACGAGATCGTCCAATGTCTTCCTTGTGTATTCTACGTTGAATATACATTGTGAAATAAAGAAGGAAACGCCGGAATCAACTTTATCAAGGATCCTAACGTCCTCATCTTTCAGGATGGCATGTCTTTCAGGAATAGTAACCGCACCAATCACAGAAAGATCTTGATAATTGTCGCGCCATATCTGGTAAGCATCCTTCAGGCTCGTGATCGGTATCGCATCCGGAGTTTGTAATCCCACGAATACCGGGTGAAACCCATGTGTATTCAATCCATGAAGCCATTTTGACAATTCATCCTTAGTGAACTTGCCGGCCGCGCGGTAGATTATCTTTGGGACTGTAAGGCGATGAAGATAACCTGTTGCAAACTCGAACGGGTCCATTGAGTTCGCGAATGGAAACGGCCTTTCCTCGGACGTTCTATCCGATTCATCCTGTACATCATAAACAGTGAGTGCGTCAATATCTAATATACAGAGGGTATTTAGTGTTTTTTCAGCTATCTCGGCAACCTTTTCGGGGGGTGTTATTGCCTTCGGTGGAGTTATCCCGTAGAGTAAGACTCCCGATTCTTTTGCTTTGATCTTGTTAAAGAACATGGTTTGGGGTTGAATAAAATTCAAAAATAAGAAATTATAGATTATGCTAACCGAAGTTTATGAGTAAGTCAAAACTAACATTCAATTCCAACAGCAAGACGAACGAGCTATCGCGATGAGATCAAAAACTCATCAATCCTCTTCTTTTGTCTGAAATGATGGCGCATATGCATATCGGCAAATTGAAGCCATTCGGATGCGTTCAAATACGCAAGACCGGGATGCTTTGCCTTGCCTTTATAAACCGTTTCTTTCATTAAAACTGCGGCACTATTCATCTCCCTTCTTAAAGCCATAAACTCCTCGATCAATTCTTCCTTATTGACGGGTTGTGGTATCATCGAGTTAGACGGCGCTCCCTGCAAGCGTTCATCAGGAAAGGAATTGTTTCGGAACATCTCCTTACCTTCTGGCGTCATTTCCTTGTTCGAATTTCTGCTGCTTGCCACACAAACCTTTATGCGGCTGATGTAAAACCGGGTGTCAGCGATAAGGTGTTTGTAGAGCTGTCCCATCGACCAGCTGGTCGGAGTTGGTTTCGCCGTCAGATCCTCAATGCTGTATCGTTGCAGATTGGCTATCCAGGTGTCAATGGTTTGATTGAAGAGTTCGATCGGCATCGTTTTATTTTTCCAACGAATGATAAAACGGCTTGTAGCCCATAAGGGTACCTATTGGTGCAAGCATCTTATATGTAAAATATTGAACTGGCCAGGGAGGGCTGGTAACACGGATGTCTTTGTTATGCGCAAGCATGATTAGTGAGGCATGAAAAAAATTCGGTACTCCCTGTTCATTTAATTTTCCATCCCTCGATAAAGCAAAAAAAGTATCAAAAAATTCAGCAATCGATAACGCGGGCCGAAACTCTTGAATGTAGTGAGCATCAACATGAAAGGAATTCCAGAAAAGGTGCGGCACTTCAGGAGGAATTATGACCGTGTCTCCCGCTTTTGCCAGACGTTCTTTTCCAGCCACTCGAAAAGTACATCAGCCGGAAAGCATTTCAAATTTATTTTCCTGATACGGATGGACATGTTCGGGCTCTCTGAAAGCAGAGTGGGGGCTGACGCAATCAATTTGTAACAACTCCCCTTTTGTTTCTGCTCCGGTTTTCAGAAACAACATTACCTGCCCTGTTCGGCTATTGATGATCTTGTCACCTGCTTTAATCACTTCATAAAGTTAACAGGCATGAGAATATGTTGAAGTATAACCCTTAAAGAAGTTTT
>DASVBA010000050.1:0-8713 GCA_036376095.1 Chryseolinea sp. | reverse complement strand
TACAACCTTGAATGAAAGGTCCTGGTCGGTGCGCAGGATGCTTGCTTCATTCTTTTCCTTCATCGAGCTTATGCTTTCTTTGAAAGAAGAAACAATTGTAGGTATTGTTTTAATAAGAGTAATAAATCCGCCTGCAGCCACTGATCCGGCACCGATTTGACGGATATAAGCGCGATAGATCGCATCCGCATAACTTCCGAAGGTATGTGCTGTGGGGTCCCATGCACCAGGCCCCCCTGCCGAATTAATATCAGCGAGATATCCAAGCTTGACCAACTGCAATGCAATGGTATCGGGATCGACCAAAGTTGTTAACAATGGAATAAGGGCCCACCAGGCTAACACCGAACCCGCAACCAACACTCCCGAGATCCGCGGACCAATAATATACCCGACACCAAGATACTCCGGCGTGATTTCTCCCCGGGTTGCACCAGCGGGCCAATACTTGTTTGTATATGACGTTGCAATTGCCGGAATCTCTGCAATTACGTGAAAGACCTTTTGAAGAATAGCGTAGACGAGCGCCACACCCATTCCAATGAATGCGGTCTGTGCAAATACACCACCCTTCTCTCCTGCCTGTAGAACCGAGGCACAAGCCGTTCCTTCCGGGTAAGGCAGCGTTCCATGTTCTTTAACAATAAGAGATCTTCTTAAGGGGATCATCATCAACGTGCCAAGCATTCCGCCGAACGCTGCAAGTATCAGGATGGTGAGATAATCGAAGTACGCCTCTCCAACACTGACTCCATTTTCTCCAGGAGACAAAAACAAAAATCCAGGTAAAGTAAAAACCACTCCAGCAGCAATTGACTCACCGGCCGAACCTGTAGTTTGAATTATATTGTTTTCAAGAATTGTTGTCTTTAAAAATTTTCGTCCCAGCGTGATAGCGATCACTGCGATCGGGATCGATGCTGTAACGGTGAGACCTGCCTTCAAAGCGAGGTAGACCGTTGACGATCCAAAAAGAATTCCAAACAACGATCCAAGTATGATTGACTTGGCGGTAAACTCGGCCATGCGGTCACCGGGTGGTACGTAGGGCTTAAAGGATTTAGGTTCCTCCATGATTATAGGTTTAGGTTAATGAGTTCAATATGGTTCAGGTTGATGCGGGTTTTGGCGCGAGGAAAATATTATAAAGCAACATCAACGCCGTCGAGAGCAATCCAATGCTTGCGACAATGTACCACATCATGGCAGGATTTGAATCCAGATAAGTTGTCCGCAGCCAATCAGCGACAACACCGGCGCTAAAGGAACCAATAGCAACAGGCAGAAAAGCAAATCCCATAAAAGTACCAATCTGACCTTTAGGTGCCAGGCTTGCAACATACTCGTAAAATCTTGGTGCCTGAATCGCCTCGCCTAATGCATACATTGCAATGGCGACAATCGTCGCAGTTACAGTGGGGATGGCTCCCATGATAATCCATGAAAAACTCGCAAAAACGAAACCCAGACTCATCGCCGCGATCGGCTTCAACTTTTTCACAATAAATGCCATGGGAACAGTGAGGAAAATAATACAAATGGCATCAACAGCTTCGAGAAGTTCAAACTTATGAAAGTTCAATACTATGATCCCATACTGCGGGACCAGGTAAAATATTTGCCAGAACATCAGCCAGAACCCCGAATAAATAATAAGGAAGGTCATAAACCTGAAGTTCGCAAATACAAGGAGCATGTCACCAAACACTTTTTTAAACGTGCGGGACTCTTCGGGGGTCGATTCTCCTGGTTCTTTGAAAAAGATCAACGTTCCGATAAAAAGCAAAAAGGAAGTTATTGATGACATAATCAACACCGACTCTATACCAAGATTTTCCCTTATAAGTAACGCGAGAATCGGGCCAATAGCCCCACCGATATTCACCAATGTGTAGTAAATAGAATATCCGAGGGACTTTGTCTGCGGGGTAGTGGTCTTTGCAACGGTTCCCACTATACAGGGCTTGATAAGCGAACCACCTATTGCGGTAAGAATCAGTACAATCAGGGTGTACGTCCGTTTGCCAATGGCATTAACTATGTCGGAGCCAAACTGCATACCTGCCATACCAATCAAAAAGTATCCAACACAAAAAATAAGGAAGCACGTCGCTAATGTTTTTTTAAAACCATACCTATCAACTAAAACTCCAGCTAAGATGGGAAGGGCATAGATCAGTGCGGAAAAGATTCCGGCAAGGGTAGCAGCTTCGTTTAGCAGGCCAACTTTTTCAAGCAAGAAAGTAACCAATACAGCCTTTGCACCATAAAATGCTAGCCGTTCGAAGAGTTCTAAAGTATTTGCGATCCAGAAAGTAGAAGAAAATCCCGAGCGGAATTCGGAAATCCGTTGTGCAATCCCCATGAGGCAAAAACAAGTTTAGGTAAGAAAAACCAAAAAAAATTTCGTAAAGAAGGCATTTCAAAAAATCCAATTCATCAGAACAACCCTTCGACGAAATCGCGTTCAAAGTAGACCGAGAAATTCACTTTCGCAAATACCGACTTGCGGTGGCAAAGAAAGTAAAAATATCAATGCAATCGATTGAAATGTGTCGAAATGCCCCTAACTTTGCGGTACTCATTAACCCAATAATCATGCAAGAACTCGGAATCAAGCCGCCCGATGCCTCGGTAAAAGACTTAGGTATTGAAGATGGTAAAGCACATTGGAACCTCTCCCATCAACAGTTAATTCAGTTCGCCCTTAAGGCAGGTCAGGCTAAGCTGACTAGTACGGGTGCCCTGGCCGTTGACACTGGTGAATTCACGGGGCGATCTCCAAAGGACAAGTTCACCGTGAAGGATGAAATTACTGCTGATACTGTGTGGTGGAATGATTTCAATATTCCCTTCCATGCATCAAAGTTTGATCAGCTGTACAGAAAGATGATCAACTACTTCAATGGAAAAGAGTTTTTTGTCCGCGACGTTTACGCCTGTGCAGATGTCCGGTACCGGTTAAATATCCGCATCATAACCGAGCATTCCTGGTCGAATCTTTTCGTGAACAACATGTTCCTGCGACCCACCGAAAAAGAACTAACAAGATTTGAGCCTGAATGGCATATCTTATGTGCTCCTGGTTTCCACGCTGATCCTTCAGAGGACGGAACACGTCAGCATAACTTCTCCATCATCGACTTCAAGCGAAAGATCATCATCATCGGCGGCAGTGGATATACAGGAGAGATCAAAAAAGGAGTATTTACTGTATTGAATTTTATCCTGCCTCATCAACGCAATGTACTTTCCATGCACTGTTCAGCCAACATCGGCAAGGAAGGCGATACAGCAATCTTCTTTGGATTGTCAGGCACAGGAAAGACCACGTTGTCGGCTGACCCTGAACGAAAACTTATTGGTGATGATGAACACGGGTGGACCGTTGATAACACCATATTCAATTTTGAAGGCGGGTGTTATGCGAAGACCATAGACCTGAACGAACAAAAAGAACCTGAAATATTTCATGCGATCCGCACAGGAGCGCTTCTTGAGAATATTACATTCAAAGAAGGATGCGCCGAAGTAGATTATTGTGATAGCTCCAAGACCGAGAACACCCGGGTGAGCTATCCGGTCGAACACATGCCAAACATTGCTTGTCCGTCGTTGGGTACAAATCCTAAAAATATCTTCTTCCTTACCTGCGATGCGTACGGAGTGCTTCCGCCGATCTCAAAGCTTACGCCAGCTCAGGCTGCTTTTCATTTTATCTCAGGTTATACCGCAAAAGTTGCCGGCACCGAAGAAGGAGTAAAAGAGCCGACCATGACATTTTCAGCTTGCTTCGGCGCTCCGTTTATGCCGCTCCATCCCACGAAGTACGCTGAGATGTTAAGTAAAAAAATCCAGCAGGCAGGAGTTAACGTCTGGCTGGTAAACACCGGGTGGGCTGGTGGTTCTTTTGGAACAGGTAAAAGGATGAGCCTCGGTGTTACCCGCGCACTTATATCAGCTGCACTTAGGGGAGATCTAAACGAAGTACAATACCGGCAGCATGATATTTTTGGAGTAGAGATTCCTGTTACTTGTCCGGGTGTCTCAAGCGAACTACTCAACCCGCGTGACACATGGAACGATAAAGATGCCTACGACAAGAAAGCGAACTTCCTTGCCGAAGCGTTTTTGAAAAACTTTGAGAAGTACCGTTCATTCGCGAATAAAGAGATCCTTAGCGCTGTACCTAAGGTGCACGCCTGAACATATCACTACCTAACCTAGACAGAGTGAAACAACCGCTCCGGTTTGTCCGGGCGGTTTTTTTTTAACTGTCATAGTCCATGGTCGATGGACCTGTTGACAAAATCTCATCAATCCATGACTCAAATGCGTCAGTTATTGGTTTGTTTACGGATTGTCACCAATATTCGAAACATAAATACCCACTAAACAAAACCTGATGAAACGTCTTTTCTTATTGATCGCATTCCCACTTGTCCTCTCCATGAGCGCGCGCTGTGTTCTCGCTCAAAAAGAAATGCAGCTCGATGAAGCTCTTCTGAAAAACAGCAAGCCCATGATAGCTAAACCAAAGGGTATTGGCACGGTAACCAAATATCAATTCGGGCCCTATAAAATCGCTTCCGGGAAAGAAGGACTCGCCACCACAACCAGCAAGTCCCGAATTTTTAGCGCTTATTCGGAATCTAAATCAAAAAGGAAACTATCATTTGTATTCGTGAAAGATGAAAGAGATTCGGTAGTAGTTAACGTATCTATAAACACAGACATTTCTGAATTGGACGCAACCATGTCCATCGGGTTCTCAATGATAAACTCAATCAAGGAAAATTTCATTGCCATTTTTTCACTCCCATCGGACACAACTACATGGCGTATGATGATTGGCAGCGTTGCCGGAGCAGGAGTTAAAAATGGCGATAATTTCAATGGAGTTTTAACGAATGGTAATACGATAATAGAAATCAGGGATGTTGATCAATGGAACACGGGCAAGAAAGCATCCTTTGGCTTGTCTATTGGGCAGGTCTTTCACATGCAAGACGAGTCCATAGCTGCAGTCCAGGCAAGTGCTGATACTTTCGTAAAAAAAACCGTCTGGATCCGCGAAGGCATTGATCCAAGGCTGCAATTGATCTTAGCTGCTGCATCTGCAGCATTGATGGTAAGGTCCGAGCAAGTAATGGACTGAAAGAACGCTAAGTGTGTTCCTGTGTTAAATTGATGAGGCGTTTGAGAAGGCCCGTTGTTTTTCGAATAAAAAGATCATGACTGCTGAATACCTTCCAAAAAGTTACAAGGGCAAATTTCTTTGCGAAAGGTTAATAATTTGTTAAGACACCATGCTATAAAAGTCTTATCTTTGCAGCTTATATTGTCTAGTTACTGGCTGAAAAAGAAATGCATTCCTCTCTCAAAATTGCTCTTGCAATCGTTTTAAGTTGTTTATGTATCGTTGTCTCCGCACAAACTTCGGCGCTTTTTCGTCCTTATGATTGCCGTGAGTACGGTGAGCCGGTTGTAGAAGAAATTACACAAGCCTTGCAGCAGTCTTTACAGGACTCCATCACCGTATCGATCATAAACTCCCTTGCTGCTATCGAACCGGAACTCCCGTTCACAATAGAAGTCGACACGCTTGACGCCTGGAAAAGCTGGTCGTTCGTGGAGAACTTCGCTTTCGGAAAGAATCGTGGCGACCTGCCCATGATCACCGACCTTAATTCACTTCATCCCTTTTTTCGGGACCGGGTTATCGAACTGATCGCTGCCTGCAAGCAAAAAGGAATTGAGCTGGCTATCGTCGAAACCTATCGAACGCCTTCAAAGCAGCACGAGTATAAGACCATGGGCAAGAAATATACTAGCTCTGGTGCCGGCAAGTCAAAACACCAATATGGACTTGCAATCGACGTTGTGCCTATGGTTGATTCGGTAGCGGTTTGGGACAACCCGACATTGTGGAGAAAGATCGGTGTCACCGGTGAAAAACTTGGATTGCGCTGGGGCGGCCGCTGGAGAAAACCTTATGATCCCGGTCACTTTGAATGGACGGGAGGCACCAGCACGTACAACCTGGTGGCTGGCGGATTTCCACGAGTTCCTAACATGGAGAAATACCCGTGCCTTGAAGAGGATCTTAGAATCCTTCGAAGATATTGGAGCGAATGGGAAGTCTCCCAGAGTTCACTTACCCGAAAATGAAACTTACATTTCCAGATGGATTTGTATTTGGAACCAGCACTGCGGCAGCACAGATAGAAACGGCCTTCGATCACGATTGGCAGGGTGTTAAAGCCCGAAATGGGTCCGTGTTTCAACAGACCACAGATCACGAAAAACGATTCAAGGAAGACGCGGAAATCATCGCGTCCCTCGCACCGAATTACAGGATGAGCCTTATGTGGAGCAAATTGCAACGGGCTCCCTATGAGAATCTCCATCAACCAACTGTCAGATCGTACCGTCACTTCATTGAAGACCTGAAAGGTAGAGGAGTAGATATCATGATGGTACTTCATCACTTCACAAATCCCTTATGGTTTTCGAAAAATGGCGGATGGGAAAAAGCAGACAACGTTCCGCTTTGGATTGATTTCGCAAAGAAGGTCGTAGATGAATTCGGACCGTATGTTTCCTACTGGAACACTTTCAACGAACCCAACGTGTATGCCAGCTACGGGTGGATTACCGGCTTCTTCCCCCCTTTCAAAACAAATCCCCTGCTAGCCGGCCGAGTGATCAAGAACATGAGTGTCGCTCATAGCCATGTTTATGATTACATCAAGGCTAAATTCCCTGAACACCCGGTGGGAATCTCTCACAATGCCACTATTTTTTCAGCGGAAAATTTATTGGGATGGTTTCCTGCGCGACTTGCGGACTGGTGGTTTATGGAGTATGTGCCAGGGCACTTCGAAAAAGTGGATTTCTTCGGCATGAGTTACTATGGACGAATTCCGCACGATCCGATGCCAATCACCTACCTGGAAACGCCGCATAAGATCAAAGAGATGGGCCGCGCGCACGATGACATTTGGGAATACCATCCCGAAGGTCTTCGCACCTGCATTGATCGATACTGGAACAAATACGGCAAACCTATCATCATAACTGAGAATGGCGTCTGCGATGAAAGCGACTTTCTCCGGCTACAAGCTATTCAGGACTACGCGCAGATTGTCCATGAAGCGATCAAAGACGGCATAGACATCAAGGGATACTATTTCTGGAGCACGTGGGATAATTTTGAGTGGCACCTCGGTCCGACCATGCGTTTTGGTCTTTACGAATGCGACCTCAAAACCATGAACAGAATGCGACGCCCGAGTGGAGACCTTTTTGCATCATTAGCTTACTCAAAGAAAATCAACATCTCGCGTAGCAGCTGATCGACATTAATTTCTTACCTGCTGACATATAATCGCAATCCCTTGTAAAAAGTTGGTTAGCTTTGTATACGCCAGATGCCATGAAACAGGTCCTTTCCCTTCTCCTTTTTATATCTATTTTCTATTCATCAGTCGCTCAGCAAAAAAAAGAAATACTTTACGTTGGAACATTTTCAGTCAGAGGTAGCCAGGGCATTTATGCATTTTCATTCGATCGCGTTAAGCGTACACTGAAGTTATTGCAGACAGTACCAAGCCTTGAGAGTCCCTCCTATCTCACCGTCCATCCTTCAGGGAAATTTCTTTACTCCGTCAATCGCGGTCGCGCGGACGTCGCAGATAACGGCGGATCTGTATCCGCTTACGGTATTGATCCTAAGTCTGGAAAGCTCAGTGGTATAGGCCACCGTTCATCATACGGCGATGATCCATGTCATATCTCCATTGACAAGACTGGAAAGTATGCCTTCATCTCGAATTACAACCGGGGTAATCTTGTAGTACTTCAACTTTTTGATGACGGATTGATCGGAAGTCCTTCGGATGCGAAGAAGTACGTTGGAAATAGCGTCAATGCTACCCGGCAGGAAAGTCCACATATACACTCCGCGACCATATCTGCGGACAACAAATTCCTTTATGTGACAGATCTGGGGACGGATAAGGTGTATATATACGAGTTCAATGCTTCAAATGGAACGCTCGCACCTGCTAAAACACCGGAAGTTTCAGTTAGCCGCGGAAGTGGTCCGCGTCATTTCACGTTACATCCCAACGGCAAATTCGCATACGTGTCGGAAGAGCTGAGTTCTTCGGTATGCGTATTGTCGGTGAACAAAACAACGGGAGCCCTGTCTATTCTTGAAGACACCGTCAGATCTTTGCCAGCCGGATTTAAGGGGTCGAACACAAGCGCTGATATACACACGGCCGTAAATGGCAAATACCTGTATATGTCTAACAGAGGGATGAACGCACTGAGCATTTTTTCAATTGCTCAAACCGGAAAGGTTACATTGATCGGTCAACAGGAAACGGGAAAAACTCCACGGAACTTCCTCGTGGATCCAAAGGGAGAGTTTGTATTTGTAGCCAGCCAGGACGACGATGCGATCACGATGTACCGTATAAACAGCAAGACCGGAAAACTTACCGCTATTGGAAAGCCCCTCAAGGTTCCATCTCCTGTTTGTCTAAAACTCCTTACGCTGAATTAATACTCAGTTTTTCAGAATACGCATTTCCACCCTTCTGTTCATGGCGCGTGCTTCCTGAGTCATTTCGTTCGATAGGGGTTGACTTCCACCAAATGCTTTCGTCTTCACCCTGTCTTTACCAATGCCTTTTGCCACCAG
>DASVBA010000047.1:0-2519 GCA_036376095.1 Chryseolinea sp. | reverse complement strand
GCTTCCCACAAATGAATTCGGTTGAGCATGATTTGTTCGAGTGCTTTCTTTCCATAAAGAGTGACCTGATAATACCGTTTTCTTTTACCTCCGCGAACAGCAGTGGCCTCCCCAAATTCAGAAGAGAGAAAACCTTTATCCTCCAGCCGTTGCAGTGCTGTGCGCATAGCTCCGACGCTTACCTTACGGTTCATTCGCCGTTCAATCTCTTCCTTGATGCTTATACCGTAAGCATTTTGATAGAGGACCGCTACCGTCAGCATGATAACTTCCTCAAATTCCCCTATACTGTATTTTTCCATGATATAAGTCCTAAATGTAGCCTATATCAAAGCAAAATGAAAGTGTTGTGTATGTAATTTTAATTCGTTCATTAGTGAAATTATTTCCCGAAGATGAAACATTTCCTTAGTTGCGATTGGGGTACTTCCTCTTTCAGGCTCAAGCTGGTGGAAACAGCCACGCTTAAGACGCTCACGGAAGTGCGAAATAATCAGGGGATAGCATCGACGAATCAGCAGTGGCAGCAGCAAGCCCCGCTACAAATGGGGGGAAAAGGCCGTTTTCAATTTTACAGAGCGGTGATCGCGTCCGCTGTTACGGAGCTTGAGAGGAAACAAAATAATTCTTTGTCGGGAGTGCCCGTGATCCTTTCGGGTATGGCCTCCTCGACGCTAGGCATGATCCAGCTACCCTACAAACCATTGCCGTTTAGAACCAATGGGTCGGACCTGAATGTGGAAAGGGTAGAAGCGTCGAAAGATTTTGTACACGATGTTTTTGTTATCTCGGGTGTTTGTTCAGACGTCGACGTCATGCGGGGGGAGGAGACGCAACTGGTGGGATCCGTCGAAGACGACTCGAACCCCGACACGCTTTACATTCTGCCGGGCACACATTCAAAGCATATAGAGGTGAGGGATGGAATCGCTCACGACTTCAGAACGTATATGACGGGCGAGATATTTTCATTGTTATCGAAGAACAGCACGCTCACGCAATCGCTAGGCGACATCGCAGACGGCATAAACATCGAGGGTTTTATTGCAGGTGTGAAGGACAGTGTGAATTCAAATCTCCTGCATCAATTGTTCCATGTACGCAGCCGGTTTCTCCTGGACAATAAAGGGCCGGAAGACAATAGAGGGTACCTCAGTGGTTTGCTGATAGGGAACGAGGTCCTCGAACTGTCACGACGGAATGTGGAAAAAGTTGTGATTGTAAGTTCAGGAATGGGTGATCATTATAAAATGGCAATGGAGGCATTGGGCATTTCCAACCCCGTGTCTGTTATTAGTGATAGCGACGTTGCCGTCCGGGGTCAACTCAAAATTGTTTCGAATAACGGCTGATTGTTTCTTCGCCGGGGCGGCCGAAAGTATTCCGTGATATTTAGAGAGGTTTGCGAAAGGAATGGGGTCAAAGATGTATTTTGAATGTCGGGGGACAAACTTGGGACTGAGTTAGAATGTCAATCTTTTTTTTATATGAAAATTATTCGAAGAATTCTAATGAGCCTGTTGGCCGTAATCATTTTCTTGGTTCTGGTAGTTGTTTTGTTTTTCCGGCAGGAAGCTTACCAGATCTACAAAGCGGTCACGTTCTTTGAACCTACGACTATTTCAAACAACTTCAGGAACGCGAGACACATTTTCAAGACGTCTACTGTGCCAAAGGCCGACGTTCCCTATCACTTCCCTCTGGCAGCACATCCCTTTTCATTGCCCGAAACGTTTAGCTACCGTGACTCTGTCATACAAACAAAGGATTACCTGGACCATACGCTCACTGATGCCCTGTTGATCATCCGGCACGATACGATATTGTATGAATATTATGGCAACGATTTTACGGTTGATGATCATCACATTTCCTGGTCGATGTCCAAGTCTGTGATATCCGCATTGATAGGTATTGCTGTTCAGGAAGGAAAGATCAAAAGTATTGAACAAACGGTGACCGAATATTTGCCGGACTTTGCCAATACGGGCTATGATGGCGTGAGGATAAAAGACGTTTTGCAAATGTCTTCTGGAGTTGGCTTCAATGAAGACTATGACGATTTTAATTCCGATATAAACGTAATGGGACGCTACTTTGCGCTAGGTATGCCAATGCGTGATTTTGCCAAGAGATTAACGCGGGCCCGCGAGCCAGGGACATACAACCTGTATGTAAGTATTGACACTCAGGTATTGGGTATGATACTGGTACAGGCTACCGGGAAATCCATAACCGAATATATGCATGAAAAGTTATGGTCAAAGATCGGCGCCGAGTCTGAGGCGTACTGGATCGTTGATAAAGCAGGAATGGAATTTGCAATTGGCGGACTCAATGTCACCGCTCGTGACTATGCTAAAATCGGCCAGTTGTTTTTGGACTCGGGTCGTTGGCAAGGCGACGAGATCGTGCCAGAGGATTGGGTGAGAGCGTCGGTCACCCCGGATGCGCCTCATCTGTTGCCCGGTAAAAGAGCGTCTGCAGAACTGGAAGAAGGATACGGATTTCAATGGTGG
>DASVBA010000040.1:0-6084 GCA_036376095.1 Chryseolinea sp. | reverse complement strand
ATACACCGCCAATCTCTCTGTTTTGTCAAGCATACCAACGAGAGACGCCACAATCATATATGATGAACTTGCTCATAGTTGTATTAAGGATGGTGCAAGACTGAGCCTTGCGAAGAGGTTAAGCTTTAAACACAATGATCTGAATGACCTCGAAAAAAAAATTCGAAAGGCATACGGAAAGGTGTTCATTGCAGTTGAGTCCATTTACTCAATGGATGGCGACTGTTGTCCCCTCAATGACCTTGTGGCTTTAACAGAAAAATACAACGCAACCATTATTTTAGATGAAGCCCATAGCACTGGCGTTATGGGGAAGGATGGGAGTGGATTGTCAGTTTCCGCAGGTCTGCACGAACGCATCGGGGTCAGAATTTATACCTTCGGGAAAGCGATGGGCATTCACGGGGCATGTGTGGCAGGTTCGAAGATATTGCGACAATACCTGATTAATTTTGCGCGGCCCTTCGTGTACACAACTGCGATGCCGCCGCACAATCTCACTGCCATTGATTGCGCATTTAACTACCTTCGTGAAAACATTTCACTTCAACGTTCCTTGACTGAACTGACGCAGGCTTATTTGAAGGAAGTTTCCTCTCTGACAAACCGCACTCAAAGTTTAAGTTCGATCCAGGCCATTATAATTCCCGGCAATGGAAATACAATCGCTGCGGCAAAAAAACTTCAGCACTCGGGGTTTGACGTTCGGCCCATTTTGTCTCCTACAGTGCAAGAAGGATCGGAAAGGTTACGGATATGTCTTCATACATTTAATACAGTGCCGCAGATCAAGGCTCTTGCGGCTGAACTTAAGCAGTTATCGCATAGCGAATTTAAAGTATGAAGACAATCATGGACTATTTCGTAACAGGAATTGACACCGATAGTGGGAAAACGCTGGTGTCGGCAATCTTCTGCGAAGCACTAGACGCTGACTATTGGAAGCCGGTCCAGGCCGGGGCACCCGGTGATAGCGACACGGTCAGGGCCTTGATATCTAACCCAAAAATACACATTCATAAAGAAGCATTTTTTCTTAAAACACCTGCGTCACCACATGCAGCGGCAAAACTTGATGGAATTAGTATTAAACTATCCGATTTTAAGAGACCCACGTCTGACCGTACACTGATTATAGAAGGAGCAGGAGGTTGCCTCGTTCCACTAAATGACAATGATTTCGTTATTGACCTTGCAGCTCATTTCAACGCCGGGGTGATTTTGGTGGCGGACCTATATCTAGGCAGCATTAATCATACACTATTAACCTGGCGCGAACTTTCGTCCCGTAAGCTGAACGTGAAGGGTATTGTTTTTAATGGAAGATCAAATCCCGAGAGCGAAAGAATAATCCTTCACCACACAAAGTTGCCGTGTTTGCTCAGGATCGAGCAGGAGAAAAAAATTGACAAGCACATTGTTAAGAAATATTCAGCATTACTAAAATCCGCCTGGTCATGAAGCTCGAAACATTAGACAACGATCTGATCTGGCATCCATTCACGCCATTGACGGGTTCACCACCGCCCCTGTTGATCCAATCCGCAAAAGGCATCTATCTTGAAACAAACGACGGCAGGAAAATTATCGACGCCATTTCATCGTGGTGGGTGAATATCCACGGTCATTCCAACGAGTTTATCGCAGATGCTATACACGAGCAAGCGAAGAAACTGGAGCACGTGATCTTTGCCGGTTTCACACACGAACCGGCTATTCGCTTGGCTCAGAATCTTCAAACCATTTTGCCCGGCGACATGTCAAAAATATTTTTCTCCGATGATGGCAGCACGGCCGTTGAAGTTGCCTTAAAAATGGCTTTGCAGTACTGGTATAACCACGGGGCTGGCAGAAAAAAGGTGATAGCCATCCGCGGTGCGTATCATGGCGATACGTTTGGCGCGATGGCGGTTGGCGAACGTGGAATGTTTACCGATCCATTTCGGTCTCATCTATTTGACGTGGCATACATAGACTTTCCGCTGGATGAAAATGAATCCATCGTATTGAGAGAATTCAAAGATCTCCTGACAACCGGCGAAATCGCCGCCTTCATCTTTGAACCGTTGGTTCAGGGGGCAGCAGGCATGAGAATGTATTCGCCACGTATCCTGGATTCGCTGCTTAAGGAAGCAAAGCAACACGATGTGATTTGCATAGCGGACGAAGTGTTCACCGGATTTGGCCGGACAGGCAAAACTTTCGCAAGTGAATATCTCTCGGAAACGCCTGATATCATCGCGGTATCAAAAGGTATAACCGGAGGCACGATGGCGCTTGGAGTTACCGCCTGTTCCAAAAAAATCGTGGCTGCTTTTGAGTCTCCGGACTTTACAAAAACTTTCTTTCATGGTCATTCTTATACGGCGAATCCGCTCGCATGTGCCGCTGCAAATGCGAGTTTTGAGCTCTTAATGAAGAAGGAGTGCCGCTCACAAATGACGATGATTAACAAACTGCACGAAACATTTCGCTCCCGCGTACAAGGGCACGGTCAGGTAAAAGAAGTAAGGTGCCTGGGAACAATTCTCGCGATAGAATTAATTTCAAACGATGAGACGTCTTACGCTAACAACCTCCGTAAAAAAATATATCCCTTCTTTCTTGAAAGGGATATACTTCTAAGACCGTTAGGAAACGTAATTTATTTACTTCCTCCTTACGTTATTCAGGAGGCAGAACTGAACAGGATCTATTCCGCTATCGAGGAATTCCTCGACACCGTGAAATAAATTACTTTCCACTTTTGTACTTGAAGGAGCGAGTTGATCCAAATACATAGTGAATGCCCATCTGAACACCCACTGCCAGGTTGGCTCGCTGACCAAAAATATCTGAGGTGTTACCTTCCTTAATAGCATCGATCACATCACCGTTGCGCATGTCTGTAAGGCTATAATTTGCTCTGATCTGCGTACTTAGATACAAATGTTTTGCAAGGTCGATATCCAATCCAAATGCAGCGGCTATTTGAAACTCGGCGTTCTTGAAGCTGTTCATCTCCTTGCTCATGATCTCCTGGGGACTTTGAGCCGGCACATCAGCTGTAACAGAACCATCGGGATGTTCATCTATGTTGGTCGCGCCGGGAGGAAGTTCCGCACCGGGAGGGAATGTTTGTGTTGATGCCGCGTATTGCATCATCTCTGAAGCCTCCGTTAAAAGTGATAACTGAGGACCCAAATTGAAATTAGCGCGGGTAGTTCCATTTCCACCGCTCATAAAACGCATCAACAGAGGAAGGTTCACGTAACTAACGTCGATCGTGCGTTGCCCAACTACTTTTTCGGCAACATCGACAATCTCGTATATCTGTCCCTGGTGTGATAAAATTGATTCAAGCGACAGACCAAATGTTCTGCTGAAATCAACTCCGAAGTTAAAACCGATAGGAGCCCAGTTATAGGTTATCGTCGAACTGTATCGCGGATCCTCGGATAAACCTTTGTCAAGCACGAAGGTCGCATTGTACGCCGTCGTTGCACCCACGTGAACCGAAATCTGCGCAAAACTTACATCGAACTGTGTAATAAAAAGACCAACTATTAACAATAACTTAAACTTTCGCATATGTATTGCTTTTGAATTATGGGGTTAATACTGTCGCAAAGTAAAAGTAACCTCATTGCAACGGCTCGATGGCCAGCGTCTTTTCCAGGATTGAAAACAGCCTCAATTTCTCAAAATCAAGTGGTCTGACGGCAATAGCATAACTCTCCACGGGAACTTGGGTAAGCAAACTTCCCTGATTGTCATATACAAACGAAAGGTCCTGCACGTTATCGGTGATCGCCACGTAGATCTTACCGGCGCCGAAATCCAGATACTGTACATTGGCACTGTTGTTCCCTAAAAAGTCACTCGCAATTACTTGCTTAAGGTTGTCATCGAACAATGTCAGCTGTTTGGGTTCCTGACGTAGTACGAGGTATGACTTTGCGTCTTTTTCGTTGACGAGACTGAATCGTGCATCGACTGTATTTTTCAATAACGTCTCGCGGCTGTGGATCTTTCCATCTATAGTGAACTTTATCCGGAAACCATCGCGTGAGACAAGTACGAAGTATGTATTCTGAAGGCTGTTACCGGATTCCAGAAAGTACTCACCGGACGGTCTTGCATTAAGATTGAGTGGAAATCCCTTTAGCAATTCGCCTCTGCGGTTCATCAGGTAAACGTTGCCATCTTCGCGAACTGCAATAACGTAATCTTTTCCCCGTATACGATAGTGCCTTGCTGGCGCGAACAGACTTTCTCCGATATCTTTTGGCTTCCATCCATCAAGGTTAACACCCGCCTTATCGTACATCCACAGCTTACCCGATTTTCCGGCGACCAGAAATCGGTACTTTTTGCTGTGGTCGTAATCTACAATGCTGACAAATTCAATTTCCCGCTCTTTAATATTGACAGGAAATGGTTCAACATACTTTCCCAGCCGGTCAACAATATGCAATACCCCGGGCGTTGCAAAAAAGTATTGAAGCTTTCCGTTGTTAAAATAATCCACTTGTTCAACCCCGCCGGTAATAAATCCATCGAGGGGTAGTTTCCACAAAGCTTTTCCATCGGATGCGATTAGTCTCACATTTCGCGACGAATCCTGCAACAGGATCTCGTCGGCCCTGCTAACGTGACTTCTGACAACAAATATCTTTGCCAGTGTTTCATTGAAGTTTGTAAGGATTTTGTCGGAGACTACCCGTTCCGGTTGCGTAGGCTGAACCCCTTGTCTGTAAGCCCATGAAATGTTCGTGTAATAGCTGTCATTCAAATGGCTGAACTGAATAGCCCCCATTCCCAGCGATCGAACCAACGAACGATTTTCCTGCACAAACTTTCTCCATTTCGGATGAAGGTTATTTTCGAGAGCGCTCCATATCCTTGGAGTATTAATGTACACACTGACGTTTGACTCCAGTAGCGTTGATTCGAGAAATTGATTTTGCGCAACCGACTTACCCCACGTATCCTCCTTATCGATATCTTCTAAAAACCTTTTTAACTCTTCAAGGTTCTCACCAATAAAGATGGCGTCGCCGAGACTGGTATAGTAACTTGTATTGAAACCCGATACTAACGGCGAGAGTATCTTTTCAGGAAAGCGATAGAGGGGTAGTTCACGTATTTCATACTCTGAGTACTTTTCATAAAAGACAGTATCGATGCTCAGCTTTTGCGATAACGTATTGAATGTATTGAGCCAGTCGTCAGTGCTCGATTTTGAATTTATGATAAGAACTTTTGATAACGAAGGCCCCTTTGATTCCATCCAGCATACCCCAAGCTCTCCGGATATCTTTTGCGTAAGCTTTAGAACGTCCACACCCAGCGTTGAAGAGATCTTCTGAAGTGTATCCTGAAGTTGTTTGTTTTTCTGATTGAACTGCTTAAGGTCCCGGCTGAAACTTATTCCATCGCTGATACCATAGGAGGCAAACATGAGAGTCCTGTTCGAGACGTAATGCTTCAGGTTGAAACTAACCGGCTGTTGACCGCTGAATGACGAAAGAATATAGTTAGGATTACTTGCGCTGTCGAGGCAAAATCCATTCAACACAAAATTGTTCTTGCCGCTCACCTTAACATCCAGCAGGGCCGACTGGCCAAACTGATGAAGAAACGTTGCGGGTTCATCGGAAGTGAAGAGAGACAGCCATTCAGCAACCTTCTTAAGATTGAGATAAATGTTGCCTCCATCGTTCTTTATGGTCGGCAGTTGGTACACACCTCCCAGCTGACTTCTGAAGCTTTTGCCTTCTGACATATGTGTTCGGATCACATCTTCTATCAGCACCGGCGTAAAACTGCTGATCCATACGTTGTCGATTTTTATCCAGGAGAACGTTCTGCCTTTCAATGCGGCCTCAAATATTTTGACTCCATTGTATTCGCGATCGGTCATCAGGATTTTCTCTCCCCCTTTTCTCACCCGGCTGATGAGCTCCACAAATTGTGTTTCGAGCCCAGGAGTATTCGGGACGTAAAAGACGAAATCAAAGTCGTCCTTTTTAGTGATATGAAGTGATATTAATGATCCCTGCCTGAAGTTAGATAAGATAAGATCGGTAAAGCCTTTTAATG
>DASVBA010000027.1:0-18925 GCA_036376095.1 Chryseolinea sp. | reverse complement strand
GTCAGAAGAATGCAACCTCGGCTCGCAAGAGAAATCGTTACGTCTGGTGATCCGGTTTAATGCAATGGGACTGGCGAAGGAAATTGTTACAGAAGAATAAAGTCCGACGACATCGGTGGCGATGCTTCCTTTTGCTCCCTTTAGTCCAGAGCGCTTGCTTTGTTATCAAACCACCTGGCTAGTGGAATGTGTTTGCATAAGTTGACGTTTGCACAGGCCCTTTCCTGCAGATCCTTCGCGCCCGGGTTCGTGGGCATTAGTTTCATTGGCAAAACCCATTCCTTGGCGTAGGCCTTTGATAAGTCGGTAATCGCTCTGGAGCCCCACCGCAATTCAGATACAAATGAAAATTCTATCTTTACAAGACGCGAAAAGATATCAAACAACTTTTAAACAAATATAAGAGATGAAGATTGCAGTGATAGGTTCGGGCGCAATGGGAAATGGCATTGCCCACGTGTTCGCTCAACACGGATACAAGGTATCACTTATCGACATTTCAGAAGAAGCACTAAAGAAAGCCTTAAACACGATCGACAAGAATCTAGGCAGACAAGTGGAGAAGGGTGCGATCACTGGCGAGATCAAGCAGAAGGCGATTCAAAGTATTACCATTTTCACCAGTACGGAACAAGGTGTAAAGGACGCGGACCTTGTAGTGGAAGCGGCAACGGAAAATGTTGACCTTAAGCTTAAGATATTTCATGAACTCGATAAATACTGCGCGGCACCATGCATCCTGGCGACCAACACCTCATCCATCTCTATCACAAAGATTGCATCGGTAACAAAGAGACCCGATAAGGTAATCGGAATGCATTTTATGAATCCGGTACCGATCATGAAACTTGTTGAGGTCATTAGAGGCTACAATACGACAGACGAAGTCACCAAGACTGTGATGGATCTATCCGTGAAGCTTGACAAAGTGCCCGTTGAAGTGAATGACTACCCGGGTTTTGTTGCCAACCGCATACTGATGCCAATGATCAACGAAGCGATCTATTCATTGCATGAAGGTGTTGCCGGTGTGAATGAGATCGATACGGTTATGAAGCTAGGTATGGCACATCCTATGGGCCCGTTACAGCTTGCGGATTTTATAGGACTGGACGTCTGCCTTTCTATCCTGAATGTTTTGTACGAAGGTTTTGGCAACGGGAAGTACGCACCGTGCCCCCTATTGGTAAACATGGTCCAGGCAGGACACAAGGGTGTCAAGGCCGGCGTAGGATTCTATAAGTACTCCGCGGGGAGCAAGGAGCTTATCGTAAGCGATCGCTTTAGGTAGAGCCGTAAGCCGTCAATTAACCGTTATCCGCTAACAGATAATCGGGGGCGAGAGCTCGGAGCAAGGGTGCGATGAGAGTTCACTGCACCCGGCCTCATCGTTTAATGAGGTTTTAAGCGTCGGAGCACTCCTACTAATTACTTCTTCAAAAGATCTCTGATCTCAGTAAGGAGCTTCACTTCTTCTGAAGGTCCTGGGGGTGGCGCGGGAGCTTCCTTGGCTTTTGTAGCATTTATTCCTTTGACGATGAGGAACAACACAAACGCGACAATTATAAAATTAATCACCGCCGAAAGGAACGTTCCATATTTTACGGTGCCAAAGAGCGTTAGTTCTTCAAGATTCTGCAAGTTAGCCGCATCCAGGGCTGGTTTAAGCAGCAGTGGAGTGATCACATGATCAATCAGCGATCCCACGATCTTGTTAAATGCTGCGCCGATAATAACACCGATAGCAAGGTCGACGACATTCCCCCGCATAGCGAAGGCTCTGAATTCTTTCCACATACAAATAATAGGTTAGGTTTTTTTGAAAGTTACCGACTTGAAGTAAAGCAAACAACCGGTAAGCCCAATACTTATCTTTTTTCCACACTTCATTTGTTGTAAATTTTGAATTGAAAGCAGCTCGAAGATGGTTCCTAAAAAGAGAGCAATTAAAAAACGGCCCCAAAAGAAATCGAAATCAAAGCGATCGAAAAGTGCGCCTGAGAAAGCGACTGAGCGTCAGCACCACATCGATATGGCGCTTGAGGCCGCTCGAGTCGGCATTTGGGAGTGGTTCATCAAGACCGACAAGGTCAGGTGGTCAAAAATTGTGTACGAGATATTCGGTATCACAAAGAAAGAATTTAAGGGTGATTTAAACAGCTACAGAAAAATGGTTCACCCCGAAGACCGGCAAGTGATCGCTAACGCTATACACGAAACAACAGCCAACAAGAAGGTCTATTTCGTGCAGCACCGGGTAATCCGGCCGGATGGGACCATCAGGTGGCTTGAGGCCTCCGGTAATGGTATCTGGAACAAACAAGGAGAAATGGTCAAACTCACGGGCACGGCGCAGGATATAACAGAACGAAAAAACGCGGAGATCCATTTTCTTGAAAGTGAACAAAGCTACAAGACGTTGTTCAACTCCGTTGAGGAGGCAATTTATATTCAGGATCACGATGGCACGTTTATGGACGTGAACGATGGAGCCTGCAAAATGTACGGATATAACAGAAGTGAATTTATAGGACGATCACCGGCATTCCTTGCTGCCGAGGGAAAAAATGACTTTAACCTCGTGGCGGAAAAAATCAAGATGGCTTCGAGTGGTATACCGCAGACGTTGGAGTTTTGGGCAAAGAAGAAAAACGGTGAAGAGTTCCTGAAAGAAGTCAGGATAGCAAAAGGTTTTTATTTCGGAAAGGAAATGCTGATTTCAACGGCGAGAGATATCACAGAAAGAAAAAAGTTCGAAGAAGAGCTAAGAGAGAGTGAACAACGGTTCCGGACATTGCAGCAGGCCTCCTTTGGTGGCATTGGAATCCATGACAAAGGGAAGATTATGGACTGCAATCAGGGATTGATCGATATCACCGGATATAGTCGTGATGAACTGATCGGATCAGACGGCCTGCGACTTGTAGCCCCGGAGTGGCGCGATCACGTCATGGAAAAGATTCTGTCGGGGGCTGAAAAACCTTACGACGTTGAAGGCATCAGAAAGGATGGAAGTCGGTTTTCATTAGAAGTGCAGGCCAAAAATATCCCCTACCAGGGAAAGATGATCAGAGTAACGGAGTTTCGCGACATCACCGAACGAAAGCTTAACGAGGCGAAGATCATGGAACAGAACTCAAGGTTGCTTTCCATTACCGAGGATCTGAAAAGGAAGAACGAACAGCTCGAAGAGTTTACGCAGATCGTATCGCATAATCTTCGCTCACCTGTGGGTAATATTCTAACGCTGATCAACTTTTTTGAAACCTCTGAAAAAGAAGATGAGAAAGCCGAATACCTTAGCTTGTTGAAAGAATCCGGCCACACAACGCAACAAACCCTGCATCAGCTGAATGAAGTGCTGAAAATAAAACAGAACAAAAAGATACCACGGCAGAAGCTTGACTTTGAACGCGTGCTTCACCAAGTAAAGACTATGCTCAGTGCGAAGATCACTGAATCATCTGCTACCATCGAAAGTGACTTCTCACAAGCCCCTACTATTCTGTATCCCAATATATATTTGGAAAGCATCTTCCTCAATCTTCTAAGTAACTCTTTAAAGTATGTAGACCCCGCCCGAAAGGCCGTGGTTGTATTCAAAACATTCCAATCCAATTCAAATATCATTTTAGAGGCCAGAGACAACGGCCTAGGAATAAACCTCGAGCGTTACGGTCATCAGATATTCAAGCTACATAAGACGTTTCACAGACACCCTGAAAGCAGGGGTATAGGATTATTCATGATAAAAAATCAAATTGAGGCCCTGGGTGGAGAGATTTCAGTCGCTAGCCAGGTTGACAAGGGAACAACAATTTTTGTAAATTTCAATAAGTACAATTTAGATGCAGCCGAAGACACCGATAATAGCGTTGGTAGATGATGATAAGGTCTTTCAGCTAACCACGTTGCGTACAATACAGGCAGCCAACCTGACTGATAAAATCCTTCAGTTTGAAAATGGCGAAGAAGCGCTAAGTTTCCTTAAACAACACGCTACAGAATCAGATAATCTTCCTGATTACATATTTCTCGATATCAATATGCCATTCGTTGACGGCTGGATGTTCCTTGACGATTTTGCAACGTTAAAGACGGGGCTTAAAAAGAATATTTCAATCTATATGGTCAGTTCATCAATTGACCCCAGGGATGTGAACCGGGCGAGAGGAAACAAAAACGTCAGCGAATATATTATTAAGCCGGTCAGCCGGGAGAAGCTTATTGAACTTTTAAAGAGAGCTGCTGCGTAGCAGGATGTTCGTTATTCGTTATTCGTTTGGAAGGACTTATTCAGCATGCAGACTTGGCTACTTTTGAACATTAAGGGGATTCTTAAGGCCGGAGTAGCTGGTCAACTCTACCCCTGCACTACCAATAAACATTGCTGCATTGATCTTCACGGGAATACGGTTTTTGTCGTCCGAGAACCACGCAGTAACTGAGTTCTCTCCATCGAACACTTTATTTTTCGGCATCACAGGTTTAAATACCAACGTTCTGATCTTCCCTGCCTTTACACGGATTGTTTCCCTGCCGGCAAAGACAATCCTGAAATTATAGAACTCATCCTCAAAAAAGCCCTTTACAGAAATAGTGTCACCGATCTTTGTCTTGGATAAATCCATGTTCCGCAGATAAAGGAACCCGGCTACCATATCGCGTACCTGTGCGGGAGCGTCGTAATACTTTGGCTCTTTCAGCTGACCAGTTTTGTTGTCCAGCGTCTTTACTTCGATCTTTTTGTTTTTATGATCGAAGTTCGTCCATTCGTCCTTTCGATACCGGCCCTCTCTGATGAAGCGGTAAAACTGATGGGGAACAATGGCGACTGTATCGATATACGCACCCCACCGGTCGTCAACATCCGCCACCCAGTCGACCATTCCAACGGTTTTCCCGTAAACGTCAATTTTGAAGCAATCGCGATTATTTATCCTGTAATATTTCTGGTGAATATTAACACTTCCCTTGCCCACAGTGATCCATCCATACGTCATCTTGAAATTAATGACTTCACCACGCCCAAAGCTGACGTTCTTAACGACAGGATAAATATCCTCTTCGTCCGCAATGAAGCCCGACAGAACGCCAAAAAGAAACAAACTGAACGTTATTCTCCGCATACTTTGCATTCAAATTTACATAAACGTAATAATAACGTGTTATGGATGTATGAAATTCAAAGGACATGCCAATTGAGTTATGGGTTATGAGTTATGAGTTATGAGTTGGTGCGGGTGTGGGTGTGGGTGTGGGTGTGGTGGCACGGTGATTGAAGACTCCTTTTTGGTAGACGATTACACGGAAACTTTATTTTCCCGCAATGCATCATTCAATGAAGTCTTCTTATCGGTGCTTTCTTTGCGCTTGCCAATAATTAATGCGCATGGTACGTGAAAATTGCCCGCTGGAAACTGTTTTTCGAATGAGCCCGGAATCACAACCGAACGCTCCGGAACGTAGCCCTTGTACTCCGTTGGCTCTGAGGTCGTTACATCTATGATCTTCGAACTTCCCGTTAAGACGACATTGGCGCCCAAAACCGCCTCCCTTCCCACTCTGATCCCCTCAACGACTATACATCGCGACCCAATGAAAGCGCCATCCTCCACGATCACGGGCGCCGCCTGAACAGGCTCGAGAACACCTCCTATTCCAACTCCTCCGCTCAGGTGAACATTCTTTCCGATCTGAGCGCAACTCCCAACGGTTGCCCAGGTGTCAACCATCGTCCCTTCGTCCACATAGGCACCTATATTGACATACGAAGGCATCATAATCACGCCTTTGCTGAGGAACGAACCATATCTTGCAATTGCATGTGGTACCACACGCACTCCTTTCTCTTTATAGTTGCGCTTCAGTTTTATCTTATCGTGAAATTCAAATGGACCAATCTCGATGGTTTCCATTTGCTGGATGGGAAAGTACATGATCACCGCTTTCTTTACCCACTCGTTGACCTGCCAACCATCAGCGACGGGCTGAGCTACACGTAAAGTGCCGCTGTCAAGCTGCTCTATAACTGAACGAATGACCTCCTGATTCTCTGCTTGCTGAAGAAGGGTACGGTCCTCCCAGATTTTTTCGACACGTTGTTTCAATTCCATTATATTAGATTTAAATCGACATGCAAGAAATAAAAAAAAGAAGAATAGTCCTTGCTTCCGTTCTTAAACCGGTCACTGAACCACGAATGTTTGACAAAATCGGAGTAAGCCTGTCGAAGAGGTTTGAAGTGTATTGTATTGGTGCGCCTAAGGCGTCGAATAGTAGTGATAGGTCTCTCGCTAATCCAAAGGTTCTGGAATTACCTAAAGTCAGGCGACTAAGCTTGTCAAGGGTTTTAATTCCTTTCCAGGTTCTACGCCATGTAATAAAGATTAAACCCTCAGTCCTTATCATTTGCACCCACGAACTCATCAGCATTTCCCTTGTCGCAAAGCTGCTCACAGGATGCAAAGTCCTCTATGATATTCAGGAGAATTACTACCGCAACATCCTTTATGGTAATTCATTTCCCGGATGGGTACGAAGCTTTGTTGCGTCTTATGTACGATTTAAAGAAGTAGCATCAAGACTGTTTACAAGCCATTACTTTCTGGCGGAAAAAGGATATGAGCAAGAGATGACCTTCTTTGGACAAAACCGGACCGTGTTGGAGAATAAAGTGATTGCACCATCGACTGCCCCGATAAATATCGGGGTGGCGAAAAAAAGTATCAACGACGGATGTATTCATCTTGTATTTACCGGTACCCTTGCAGAAACCACGGGAGTATTCATTGCCATTGATCTGGCTATACGACTTCATGAACTAGACGACCGCATACGATTACTAATTATCGGTTACAGTTCCAGAAGCAATACTGTTGATCTCATCCAATCCAGAATTCAGCTTCACTCCTTTATAGAGCTGAAAGGCGGAAATGCTCTCGTTCCCCATGAGGATATTCTTTACGCGATCCAATCATCAGACTTTGGGATAATCTCCTATCCGCCTAATCCGTCAACGAAAAATTCCATCCCCACAAAGTTGTTTGAATATCTTGCTTACCAGCTTCCAATCCTCCTCATTGACAACAAACACTGGCAAAGCATTTGCGACCGCTACAACGCAGCAATTCCTTTCAATCCCGACACACTTTCTGTTGCGGACCTTCTTTCATCAATCAAAGGACAACAATTCTACAAAATCCCGCCCCAGGACGTATTCTGGTCCTCCGAAGAAAAGAAGCTCCTGCAAACGATGGAAATGCTGTTTCCAGTCGAAATCCCAAACCACACCCACACCCACACCCCAACTCATAACCCATAACTCATAACTCATAACCAAACATTTATACCTAAATATTTTTTTAGCCTCGTCTAAACTTTTATTTTTGTAAGGCGTTATTCCCATTAAGATGCTCACATTCGCGGAAGAAAATTACCTGAAAACGATCTATCACCTCTCAGTGGGTGGTTCGAAGGACGTATTGACGAACCAGATCGCAGAATCGATGAAAACCAAAGCAGCGTCGGTCACGGACATGTTGAAGAAGCTCTCGGCCAAAAATTTCATCTCCTATGAGAAATATTACGGAGTGAGAGTGACAAAGCATGGTAAAAGTGAAGCGCTGAACGTCATACGAAAGCACCGCCTATGGGAGACGTTCCTGGTACAAAAACTTCGGTTTAACTGGGACGAGGTGCACGAGATCGCAGAACAGCTGGAGCACATCAACTCTCCCATCCTCATTGAAAAACTGGATGAATTCCTGGGTTTCCCAACCACGGACCCACACGGTGAGCCGATACCTGACCACAATGGAAAAATAAAAACTCAGCCCCAACAACCGCTCACCGATCTTGCTCCTGGCTATCGCGGTGCGATCACAGCAGTGAAGGATTCTGATTCGGGGTTGCTCAAGTATCTCGACAAGATTGGCGCAGTTCCCGGAAAACGAATCGCTCTGATCAGCAAAGAAGAATACGACGAAAGTCTTGAAGTAGAGATAGACACAAAAAGGATATCGCTTTCAAAAGCCGTTTCAAAAAACATCTTAGTCGCCGTTTAAAAAGAACTATGGAAATTGAAAATACTATACAGCGCAAGTCTCTCAGTGAGGTGAATGCCTCCATCGATACTAATCGCAAAGGATGGAGAAAGGCGCTGGCGTTTATGGGTCCCGCCTATCTGGTGAGCGTCGGATATATGGACCCCGGTAACTGGGCAACAGATATAGCAGGAGGAAGCAAATACGGATACGCTCTCATTTGGGTCCTTTTAATGTCAAACCTGATGGCTTTGCTTCTTCAAAGCCTGAGCGCCCGACTCGGTTTAGTGCGACAACTTGATCTTGCACAAGCTTCAAGAAGCACGTATAGCAGGCCCGTTAACTTCTGTCTCTGGATACTGGCCGAGATCGCCATTGCCGCCTGCGACCTCGCTGAAGTTCTTGGTATGGCCATAGGGTTGCAATTATTATTCGGACTTCCGCTCATTTGGGGGGTAAGCCTGACTGTATTGGATACTCTCCTGCTGCTGCTCCTCCAAAGTTATGGCATGCGCAAGATCGAAGCGTTTATCATTGCATTGGTGGCCATCATCGGAGGCGCCTTCGTTGTCGAAATGGTGCTGGCAAAACCCAATGTCGGCGATCTGGCGACCGGCTTCATTCCGTCTCTGCCCGACGATGGTGCCCTCTATATCGCTATTGGTATCATTGGAGCAACCGTAATGCCTCACAATCTCTATCTGCACTCTTCCCTGGTTCAAACGCGCCGGATCAATACTTCTGAAAAAGGGATCTGGTCGGCAATAAAATACAACCTTATCGATTCAACGATAGCGCTCAACGCTGCACTCTTTGTGAATGCGGCCATACTTGTCCTTGCAGCTTCTACTTTTTACACAGCGGGCATGCACGAAGTGGAAGACATTCAGGATGCTCACAGACTCCTGGCACCGCTCTTAGGAACTGAACTTGCCCCTATCCTCTTTGGTGTAGCCCTCGTTGCCGCCGGCCAGAGTTCAACGATCACCGGAACGCTCGCAGGTCAGATCGTGATGGAAGGCTATCTCAATCTGCGTATTGCTCCCTGGTTGCGGAGGCTCATCACACGACTTATTGCCATCATCCCTGCCTTTATTGTCATTTCGATATACGGTGAATCGCAGACAGGTGCCATGCTGATCTTCAGCCAGGTGGTATTGAGCTTGCAACTTGGATTTGCCATCGTTCCACTCATCCATTTCAATAGCGACAGGGAAAAAATGGGTGTGTTTGTGATCAAACCATGGGTAAAAATCGCGGCCTGGCTAATCGCCGGAATAATCATAGCGCTGAACGTTAAGCTTGTGATACAGGAAATAACTGGCTGGCTGGCCGCCGCCGGAGATAGTGCATGGATCCTGTGGATCACTGTCGTTCCCGTTGTGATTGGCGCCGGATTGCTATTGCTCTACATCATATTCAAGCCGGTCATCGAGCGGAGAGCTGCTGAAAGGCAAGCGCCCATACCCCATGGTACAGCCGTTACGTTGGATGTTACCAGCAGTCCTGTATATAAACGGATCGCCGTTACCCTGGACTTTAGTTCGATTGATGCGCTCACTATACAAAGCGCACTGGCACAGGGTGGAACACAGGCACAGTACCTCCTGCTTCACGTAGTGGAAACGGCGGGCGCAATGGTCTATGGAAGCGATATCGCGGATCATGAGTCAACAGAAGACACGGTGTCACTGGAAAATTACAAGACCCAACTCATTGCTAAAGGATATAATGTAGACGTGAAGGTCGGATATGGCAACCCTCGCCGCAGGATACCCAAGATGGTCACAGAATTCGGTGCAGATCTTCTGGTGATGGGCGCTCACGGGCACAAGTTCTTTAAAGACCTTATTTTCGGAACAACGGTTGATACGGTGAGGCACCGGGTGAAAGTTCCGGTGTTGATTGTGAGGCAGAAATAGTAAGTGGTAAGTGGTGAGTGGTAAGTGGTAAGTGTTCACTAGTCGATGGTGATGGTTTTGTTCCCTCGATATGTATCGGGGTTGAGGCGGTGCAAAACTTCAAATGCATTTCACGCAAAGGCTGCAAAGACAATTCGCAAAGGACGCAAAAGGGGTAGCTATGGACTCTCACTCCGAAAACCTATCTTGCCGCCATGTCTGCCTCGATAAATGATACTATTGTCGCGCTCGCTACGGCACAGGGAATATCTGCCATCGCTGTGATAAGATTGTCGGGCAAAGATGCCATTGACATAGCGCAAAAGTGTTTCAAAGGCAAAGATCTTCGTTCGCAGGATTCACACACTATTCATTTCGGTTCGATCAACGATAGAGAAAGAGCAATTGATGAAGTACTGGTCTCCATTTTCAGAGAACCCAATTCATTTACAAAGGAAAACAGTGTAGAGATCTCCTGTCACGGTTCGCCGGTGATTGTAAAAGAGATCATAAAGCTTCTGTTAAAGAACGGAGCCCGACTGGCCGAACCCGGTGAATTCACCAAACGTGCCTTTCTTAGCGGCCGCTTCGACCTGGCACAAGCAGAAGCAGTGGCCGATCTCATCACCGCCGAAACCGACAATGCCCGCCAGGCAGCATTAAATCAGATGCGTGGCGGATTTTCTAAAGAGATCAATCAATTGCGTGAAGAACTAATCCACTTTGCATCGCTCATTGAACTCGAACTTGACTTCGGTGAAGAAGATGTTGAATTCGCCAAACGGGATGACCTTAAAAAACTGATCGTAGACATTCAGAATTTCCTGCTACGACTCATTGAATCCTTCGACCAGGGAAATGTGATCAAGAACGGTGTACCTACTGTCATTGCTGGAAAACCCAACGCTGGAAAATCAACGTTATTGAATACCCTTCTCAATGAAGACCGCGCCATCGTATCCGAGATTCCCGGAACTACGCGTGATGTGATCGAAGACGAAATGGTACTCGGTGGAATTAACTTCCGGTTCACCGATACGGCCGGGCTACGCGAAACCGAAGACATAATAGAAGCGATGGGCGTTGAACGTACCCGCGACCGCATGAAAAAAGCATCGCTCATCATTTACCTGTTCGACCTTTCACAGACCACGCTGGAAGAAATCGCTTCCGAGGAAGAAGCTCTTAAGAAGTTCGGCGCGCCTTACATCAAAACCGGAAACAAAGTTGATAAAGCTGATCCAAAATTAGTCGACGTATTGAAGGGCCATGATTTTATCTTCATCAGCGCATCCAACAAAACAAACATCACCGAATTAAAGGACAAGATACTCGCTACGTTTCAGGTGAAGACCGTAAAAGCCGGGGATGTTGTTGTCACTAACCTGAGACACTATCAACAGCTTTTGCAGACCTATGAAGCACTGGACCGCGTATTAAACGGAATGGCCAATCACGTTACCGGCGACTTTTTAGCGATGGACATCCGGCAGTCGTTGCACTATTTGGGAGAGATCACCGGTGCGATCACAACGGAGGATTTGTTGGCAAATATTTTTTCGAAGTTTTGTATCGGAAAGTAGCCGCCGTGCAAAGTAACTATTCATTTTTCAAAGAATTCACTGGATTGGATACTGCCGCCTTGATGGACTGCCAGCTCACTGTTACTGAACTCTAGCGCGGAGAGACGACAATATAATAGCATGACATTTTTCGCTTTACCGAAAGTTTTCGCGCGCGGATGTATTAACTTGTTAGTCACCTAAAATCTTTCGAAATGGAAAACTTAAGTACAACCGCCGCACCAAAAGTGCACAAGGACCTTGAGAAAACCGCTCGTGAATTAGGTCCTGAAATCAGTAAGTATGTGGAAGAGGACGAAAGTAATCGCAGGCTTTCTCCATCTGTTGTGACCGCATTGAAAAATGCAGGCTTTTTCAAATTGTTTATGCCACAAGCATTGGGAGGAACGGAAGTCGATCCCGTGACCATGGCCAGGGTAGTGGAAGAAGTAGCGAGGCACAACACGGCAGCTGGATGGGCATTAATGGTCGCCAATACTGGCTTTCCCATGATTGTTCGGCTGCCTGACGAAGGTCTCAGCGCAATTTATGCCGACAATCCAGACGCGTTCGTGGCGGGCTCCGTTCATCCTCCGATGAATGCATCACGCATTAAAGGTGGATTTTCGATAACGGGCAGGAATCCTCTTTTTAGCAATGTGCACGAAGCTCAATGGCTTATGGTTCTCGCTTTTGTCACGGAGGAAGGCAACATGAAAATGCAAAACGGCCACCCCCAAATGATCGGTGCATTTATGGAGGCCAAAAATTGTGAAATCATTGACACCTGGCATACCATCGGCATGAAGGGAACCGATAGCAATGATGTTGTCGCTAAGGATGTATTTGTCCCCGATTACTTGACTTTTCCACTTGACCCTGAACTTCCTCCTAACCCTCGTTTTAAGGGGCCACTCTATCGCTTTCCAGCCAGTGGTTTCAACATTGCCTGTTTCTTTCCGCCCGTATCCCTTGCATCGGCGCGGAATGCCATAAACGAACTAAAAATGCTATCGGAAAAGAAGACGCCTCTTGGTTCGATGGTCGCAATCAAGCAAAAAGGCTCCATGCAACGTAAATTCGGAATTGCCGAGGCTTTGGTGCAGTCAAGTCGTGCATACCTTTATGAAGCGATCGAAGAATGTTGGGAAAAAGTGAAAGCAGGTGGTAATGTCACGCGCGAAGATAAGGCGAGATTACTCCTGGCGGCAACCCATACCAACCAAAGTTGTACAAAGGCGGTGGACCTGATCTATTCCGCCGCGGGAAGTACCGCCATTTATACCCGTCACAAGATAGCCCGTTATTTTACCGATGCACAGGTACTGAAGCAGCATGGATTTGTAAACGACAGCCGATATGAAACAGCCGCGCAAATTTATTTCGGACTACCTGCTGATTTGCCACTCGTTGAGTTCTGAAAGAATTATACAATTTGATTCGACTTCCCATTCGTTGTGCGGGACAAATCTTTCGCTGATTCATTATTGCGAGCGGAACTCCGATCGCATAACATGACAATCATCACTCAAAATGGCAATATCAAAGGGAGACTAAAGCGGATCAAATAGTGAGGGCGTTACATGCAGCACGTTGTAACGCTCTCCCCTAATATCAGCCAGATGAAAGCGATCGTTCAGCAGATAATGGACTTCCCTACCACATGCCCCTGCAGCTGTACGCATCCACTTTGGGTGCGCACTAAAAAACGCATATCCGACTTTCTGTATCGGGAAATGAGCCCCCTCAACATCCCTAAGAAAATCAAATCAACACATTAGAGCCAGTACCTTACTTAAATGACACCAGGAATTGCTCAGTGCTCATGGAACATGCTGTCACTGCCTGACATAGGTCGACACACATAGACATCTCCCGACACATGAGCTCAAACATCAAAATCTAAAAGAATCGAAATTGCGCGGAAGCGTACCGTGGCTGTTTAAGTTTTTGCCTGGTACGCTTCCGCGCTGGTTGGGAATACTATTAGAAGTAAGATTGTTCTTCAAGTGGGTCTGCTACAATCGGCATCGATTATTGCTCACGCCAGCCTTCACAGGGACGAACCGTTGAGGTATCAATTGTCGATACCTCGCCGGCCAGACTGACTACGTAAGCGGTGGTTCCAATTATCTCCAATGAGGTCGGTTGGTTCAGACCGTCCAGTAGGATGGTGAACGTGCCGTCGGCGTTGACCTTCACTAATGCGCCGGTGTTTGGCTCTGCTGGAGCGCCCTCAAATGGGCCATCCCAGAAGCCCTGCAAGATGCCGTACAGATCGCCTCCGGGGCCAAATTCCACATCAACGAGCAGTCCGATGTCCTCTAGCCCGATGCCAGAAGCCAGCTCCGTGGGAGTCAGCGACTGCATCGTGAATGAAAAGACCTTGCTGTCTTCTGGAACGTGGGGAATTGGGCCGGCCTGGCCAATGTAGACCGTGTTGCCTCGCAGCGCAAGACCGATAGGGACAACGTTGCCGAAGGCAACCAGCTCGGTGATCTCGCCATCGAGGCCAACCCGTAACACGCGATTATGGTGGCCATCGGTGACAATGAATCCGTCTTTATAAGTCTGCATTGCATACTGGAAGCCGGTCGCAATGAAAATGTCCGTCTCCGGTGGATGGGCTTCGGACCAGGCGCCGAGGTCGGCGACCACGGAAAAGGTGTTCGGGTCGTCCATCCGATAGATGCCAACGATATCGCTGCCCCCCAAGTCCGGGGCAACGCCTGTGATCAGGGCGTAGGCGGTCCCGCCTAGGAAGGCAACATCTACCACCCCGCTACCTTGGAAGAATGGGTCAGGGTCTCTGGCCGGCAGGCCGGTAGCGAAGAGGCTAGCGTGGCCGCTCTTGCGGTCAACTCTCCATATGCTGCCGGTGAGCGGCGCGGTGACATACAGGTCCGAGCCGGGACCGATGGTACTACCCTGAAGCTCCTCCAGACCTGTGACCAATGTTGTGGTTGTGATCTTAATTTGCTTTTGGCAAACCATATCTGGCTCATTATCGCAGCTTCCCAACATGCCAATAAAGCCAACGGTGAGGGCAAACAGAGTGGTTACACGAAAGACTTTTCTTGTCGTGGTGAAACGTCGGTTAGATTGTTTAAGCATAATTTTTCTTTAAGGTTAACGTCGTTAAATATCAGAAGACACGCCAGTGAAAGATGCGGTCAACGTTTATCTAAGGAAGTCGAGATAACACCAAAAAACAATTACCAAATGTGGTAGTGAAATCGGCTGTCGGGCTCTTGGAGGGGTTTGGACCAGTATGCCAGGTACTTGATTATTTGGCAGGAAAGAGTTTTTGGTTAATTGCTTTTGCCACAGCTTCAGTCATGGAAGCGACATGCAGTTTTTCGTAGATTTTTTTCATATGGGCACGGACGGTGTCATAGGTGATATTCAGTTTGCTTCCAATCATTTTATATGGATGACCCTCTACGAGCAGAGCGAGGACTTCTTTTTCTCGCTGACTTAAATGATAATCTTTATTTTCATCAGGAAGCATGTTTTGAAACTGCAGCAAAACCTTTCGTGCGATGCCCGGCGTCATCGGGGCGCCTCCGTTATGTACTTCTGAAATAGCATACAACAAATTTTGGGGGTCGGCATTTTTTAGAATGTAGCCACCCGCGCCTGCTTTTATGGCTGCAAAAACCTTTTCATCATCATCAAATACGGTGAACATTAGCACTTGAACAGTAGGAAAATTATTGCGTATCACTTTTACCGCTTCAATGCCGTTCATCCCCGGCATATCGATATCCATGATCACCACATCGGGTTTGGTATCCCTAATACTATTCGTTACATCAAGGCAGTCGGCATAAGCGCCAACCAGAGTGAAATCGCCCGATTCCTTTAAAAGCATCGCTACGGAGTCTCTCAGCGAATCGTTATCATCAAATATAATCACCTTAATTCTGTTCATCTCCGATCATTAATACGAAGTTCTATCCGTTTGAGGTAATATCAACTACCAAATTTGGTAGTATCCGGCAAGAAATTAAAGGCGTAATGTAAGCTGAATCGTTGTTCCTTCATTTATTGTTGAATTAATACACAACTTTGCGTTAACATCATGCGCCCTTGCATGCATGTTCTTAAGTCCGTTACCGCCCAAAGATTCCCCGTTCTTGAATTTTGTATCCGTAGCAAATTGAGAAACATGGAAACCTTTTCCATCATCCTTGATTGACATTATCAAAATATTATTGTCTACCGACAATGTTATCCACGCGGTTTTACAATCAGCGTATTTGACTATGTTGTTTAAGGCTTCTTTAAAAATGAGAAAAATATTTTTTCGTTGTTCGCCAGTGAATTGTATTCCTTTTAATTTTTCATCAGCATTAAAATCAAATAGAATATTACGCGAGGAAAAGATCAATGTCGCAAAAGTTATCATGCGGCTTTGCAATTGTTCAAAATCTTCGTTAGCGGGATTTAAACTCCAGACAATATCACTCATCTTATCTATCAGTTCACGCGAAGCCTGGCCTATTTTTGAAAGCACCTCATTTGTGTTTTCCTTTTTCGAAATGCGCTTTTTTGCTACTTCGCTGTAGATGGAAATACTACTAATGGTGCTGCCAATATCATCGTGCAACTCTCTGCTTATACGCAAACGTTCTTTTAACAAAGCTTCCTGGCTTTCAACCTTTTTGATCAGTTGATATTTTTCGCTGAGAGATTGCTCCAGTTCGATTGTCCGTTTGTTCACGTTGTCTTCCAAACGAATGTTTTCTGCTTTCAACTGGCGCGAACGATACCAGGTAAACATCCATATCATCACGGCAAAGCTTAGGGCATATGACAAGTATGCCCACCATGTCTTCCACCATGGTGGCAGAATAATAAAAGAATAATTCAATTCCTTACTCCAATAACCCTCACTATTGACAGCCTTTACTCTGAATGTGTAATTTCCGTGAGGTAAATTGTTGTACGAAGCTTCAGGCCGATCAGTAATATTACTCCAGTTCTTATCAAGACCATCCAGGAAATATTGGTAACGTACTTCTTTGGGTCTGTAAGTGGTAATGCCAATGAATTGAAAACTCAAATAGTTATTGTCGTAATTCAATTGCAGGTTTTCAGGTTGGTTGTACCAGGGTGTGAGACCGCTGAAATCAAAGTACTCCAACCTGGAACCATTATTCAACATGATCGCGCTGTCTTTTTTCTTTTCTGCATCATGCCAGTTAATATTTTCATTAAATAGGGCAATGTTCCTTAACCGAATTGTGGGAGGGATTGTATCGGGCAGATCTCCTTCGGGGTGATAGTGCGTAACCTTGTCTGTAGCACCTATCCAGATATTGCCGTTGCTGTCCTGTGTTATGGAATTAAATATGGACCCGCCACTTGAGAATCCTTCAGAAGCAGCATACTTCTTAAATAGTGACACCTGGCTATTTTCTAATGTATCTGATGTGATTGCCTTTGCCCTTAGCAGGTTCAGGCCATCGATAGTCACGATCCAGATATTTCCGTTCTTGTCCTTCAGCACATTCGTAGTCATATTATTGATCAATCCGTGTTCGGTAGTATACCATGTAAAATATTTCCGGTCGAATTTATTTACTCCACTACCGGTGCAAAACCAAATATTGTTGTTTCTATCTTCAACAATGCCAGTGATCATTTTATGACTCACGCTGTGTGCAGGGTCGTATTGGGTAAACGTAATTCCATCGAACGAATAAACTCCCCCGGCAAATGTGCCTATCCAAATAGTGCCTTGATGATCTTCCAGGAGCGAAAAGACGCCTATGTGTCTTTCATCACTCGTGATTTCATAGTTTGTAAAAACTTTTCCATCGAACTTGCTCAGCCCGCTTTCTGTGCCAAACCAAAGGTTTCCTTTGGTATCTTCCATCTGGAAGAAAACATTATCGTCAATCAACCCATTCTTTTTAGAGTAATTGGTAAAATACCGACCATCATATTTGGTAACACCGCCCGAGGTGCCAAACCACATACTGCCATCCCGGTCTTCGATAATATTTCTAATAATATTGTGAGGTAAACCCTCGCGAATGGTATATCGCGAAATAGATTTGCCATCGTATTTGTCCAAAAATTCGCCGGTTACTGAGCCAATCCATATATTTCCGTTTTTGGCTGCCATGATGATTCCCACTTCTTCTTCATTAAATGGCACAAAGTGATTGAATAACTTTCCGTCGTATTTGCAGAGACCTAAGGCTGTAGCCATCCAGATAGTGCCTCGTCTATCTTCCAGTATGCCCCAAACAATATCATGGGCCAGACCCTGTTCTGCACTGAAATGAGTAAATGATTCTCCGTCGTACTTGTTCGCGCCATCGCCCCATGTACTAATCCAGATGTCACCATGTACATCTTTCATAATTCCAGATAGCCTGTTTGAACTTAACCCACCTTCCGTCGTGAACTGGGTTATGTATTGGCCGTCATATTTATAAAGCCCTTTGTCATTGGTAGCAAACCAAATATTTTTTTCGTTGTCTTCCACGATACTCAGGACTTCGGTGCTGTCATTAACACTAAGTGTTGGTGTGAAATTCTGAAATGAATGTCCGTTAAATTTGGCTAACCCCCCATGGGCGCCAGCCCACAGATTTCCCTTGCTATCCTCAAAGACGCTCAGAATATTTTTATCCGAAAGCCCTTGCGCGCTAGTGTAATGAGTGAAGGACGAACCATCATATCTGTTTAGTCCATTATCAGTAGCAAACCACATGTCTCCATGCTTGTCTTGTAGAATGGTCAAGACACGATTGCCCGCTAAACCTTCTTTGGTGGTGTAGTGCGTAATATGTATTCCGTCAAACTTATTCACACCACCACCCTGGGTACCGACCCAGAGGTTACCTTTATCATCTTCAAAGATGCAGCTAACCATATCCGAACTCAGGCCCTGTTCTACAGAATAATTGGTCAGGAAACTTCCGTCAAATTTACTAAGACCACCCCACCTGGCACCGATCCATAGATTGCCGGCCTTGTCCTCGCACAAGAAAGAAATTTCATTACTGTTTAAGCCATGTATTGCTTTGATTGAACTGAAGTTTTCCGAATTATTTTCTTTGATAAAAAGATCTTTCATCAAAATAATCTCAGGAGCACCGGCTATTAAGGGACTGCCGATTGCGGGCACAACTTCGGGTAACTTGTAAACTTCTCCATTCGGGAGCATGAGCTTAGGTGGTCCGGCAGGTACGACCCGAGTCGGTTTGGCAGAAAAAACGTTTGATTTGAGATCTACAGTTTCTGGTTTACCTGCCAAAATTTTTTCCATACCCAATGCGGGAACGACATTTGGAGTAACTGGCACTTTGTAGGTCTTTGCCTCGACAATTTTAGGAGGTTTAACATAACTTGTAGCCAACTCTTCCTTCTGTTTTGTGCATGCAGCATGGAGAATACA
>DASVBA010000025.1:0-2512 GCA_036376095.1 Chryseolinea sp. | reverse complement strand
GCGGCCAGTCCAACTAAACCGTCATAAAAAAGGTGTTAATAATTGGTGTCTTTTTAAGAAAATTGTTGTTCAAATCCCTGGGTTACTACGTTCTTGCATATCGCATCAAGCTATTACAATTCAGCCGTTAGTGTTCATTATCAGTTTATGAAACAGTTCTCCTTCACATTCTTACTCTGTTACGGTTGTTTTCTTTCTCAAGCCCAAAAGGAGCCCTCGAAGTTCGGTGAGGTGACGATGGATGAGTTGAAGATGAAGACGTTCGTTTCCGATACATCCGTAGCGGCCGTGATACTTTTCGATAAGGGAGAGACCATCATGACCCAAGGAAATATTACCATCACGTTCAAAAGACATGTGCGCATAAAGATCTTAAAGAGAGATGCGCTTACCGAGTGGGGCAGCGGCGAGATCTTGGCGGAGCGAGGTACGCTTTCAAAACTTAAGGGCGCTACTTATAATCTTGAGAACGGCTCTATTGTGGTATCACCGATGCTGGAAGAATCGATCTTCAAGACTCGTGCAAACAAGTATGTCGATCAAGTAAGGTTCACGCTTCCAAATGTGAAAGAAGGATCGGTAATCGAATTCAGCTATGCGCTCGATGCCGACGCGTTGCCAGGGTGGCAATTTCAAAACTCCATACCGACGGCGAGGAGTGAATACGTTTTGGAAGTACCCGAACATTTTGAATACCGAAAACAATTCAAGGGAACGTTGAATCCCACTAGCCATTCTAAAAAGGGCACGCAAGAAAAATGGGTATTTACGAATGTTCCTGCTTTCAAGCCCGAACCCTTTATGCCCAATAAGGAGGATTATGTTTCGCAGGTAACCTTCTCTTTCTCGAAAAAGTCATGGATGCGAATAAACCTTGATCTTGTAAATGACGAGAACTTTGGAAAGACCGTGTCAGGATTCCCTTGGCTTCGAAAGCAGGTGGAAATATTGCTTGCAGGAGTAAAGGACCCGAAGGAAAAAATGAAGATTTTGTCAAACTATGTGAAGTCCAATGTAGCGTGGAATGGCACAAATGATATCTATGCTGAGGATCTGAAAGAGGTACTCAACAACAGGAAAGGTACAGCTGCAGATGTAAACTTTTTGCTGGCGTCAATGCTTGAAAAGGCAAATATTCCTGTGGAAATGGTTTTGTTGAGCACCGTGGGAAATGGGTTTGTTCGGTTCGATGTGCCGTCGACGCGTCAATTCAATTATGTTATTTGCGCTGCCTATATCGACACCGTTAAAATATTCCTGGACGCGACGGAAAAATACCTGCCCTGGGATGTATTACCGGAAAGATGTCTTAATGGAGATGGTTTTATGGTTTCAAAGGACAAATTTGGATTCGTTGATATCACCAGCCCCGCAAAAAAACGCACTTCGGTACGAGCAGAGCTCTCCCTGAATGACAGTGGGGGACTGAGCGGCAAACTTGAGTTCATACGCGATGGCTACGCGGGACAGGAGATGCGAGAAACGCTAAGCGAAATGGGGAAGGAGTTGTATCTGAACGACTTTAAGAAGAACAAAGCTTTTACGGTATCAAAGAGTGAATTTCGGGATATCGAGAGTCTTGAGAAACCTGCCGTAGAAGTGCACGAAATTGACCTCGCCGATCACGGAACGTTAGCTGGAGATTTGATTTACGTTAATCCTTTTATTGCGCTTAATTTGGAAGAGAATCCTTTTAAACCTGAGACGCGTGAATTTCCGATTGACTTTGGCAACCCCAATGAAAGCCTCTATCTCTGCAACATTACAATTCCCGATAACTACGTTGTAGATGCTCTTCCGGAACCCAAAGTTATGATGCTTCCAGACAGAGCGGGTAAGTATTTTTATCAGGCGACCCAGTTCGGAAATAAGATCACAGTTGTCAGTAACCTCCAGATAAATGGTCGAATATTCCTGCAGGATCAATATCCGAATTTGAGGGAACTCTTCGGCCGTGTGATAACGAAGCAGTCGGAGCAGATAGTATTGAAGAAGAAACAGTGAACTCTTTTTAGCCCCTGAAGTTTTTGATTGTGTGAATGGCGACAACGTTGCTTTAAACCAGTCAAAATTCACAGCGAAATCAAATATTGATCGTGATTCCTGGCATTCAATGTAGAAGGTAGAATATCCAACTCTGAATTTAGAAGTTGAACGACAGATCAGAAAAATGAATCTAATGAATATTAAGGTACTTCATCACCGCCTCATCTCCCTGAAGTAAATTTGCCGGGCGCGCTACATCTTTATCAAACACAAATAATTCCTCTTTGGAAAGGATAGTAACAAAGTCTTCTTTGTAGCCATCATTGGTGACTACGCTTTTATCATCGAGTTTCAGAAACGGTGTAATGAATTTATAGACTGCAGCTCTCTTTGAGTAACCGTAATCGTGGCCTTCATTTGCAAAGTGCGCATTTGCAACACGATCTTCAGCGTGATATGCAGCGTACACTTTCTTGATATAGGGATACTCAACATTCGGTGTATTCTTCGTCCAGTCGCCGCCGTC
>DASVBA010000024.1:0-3371 GCA_036376095.1 Chryseolinea sp. | reverse complement strand
GACCATAACATCGTAGTTGTCATTATAAAGATAAGCAGCTCTGTTTAAATAAAAACCAACCTGTTAAATCACCTTATCCCCCCTATTTCCTTATCACCTTATTTCCATATTTCCTTAGCCCAACCGTCACGGAATAGCGATAGGATTTTGTTACTATTGTTTAGATTTTTGTCATACTAATTATTCGTAGTGATGAATGACGAGTCCTACAACGCCTATTCCTTATTATTAGACCGGACTGCCCGGAAAGTAAAACAATATGCCCAGCAACAGTTTAAGGAAATGGGCTTTAACGTGACGGTCGATCAATGGCTGGTCTTAAAACATTTGTACGAACATCCGCAGATGAAGCAAAATGCGTTGGCGGAGCTCATCAATAAAGACAATCCCACGCTGACGCGAATAATCGATCTTCTTTGCAAGAAAGGTCTCACAGAGCGCATCCTGCATCCCTCGGACCGCCGCAGCTTTATAGTTTCACTTACCAAGGCTGGCGAAAAAAAAGTCGAGCAGCTTAAGCCGAAAATCCGGGCCGTAAGACTCAAGGCATGGGACGGCCTTACCGAGCGCGATTTTAACCAATTCAAAAAGGTACTGAACACCATTTATACTAATCTCAGCTAATACCAAACCCTTTGCCGTGTTTCTGCGTACATAAAGTTGTAAAATAGTTGTTGTACTAATAATATTTACACTAATTTTAAGCTAACAAATAGCTTTTTTCAAGTTATGATCAGTACGGACATTTGTATTATCGGGGCAGGACCCGTTGGTTTGTTTGCGGTGTTTGAAGCAGGATTGCTAAAAATGAGGTGTCACCTCGTGGACGTCCTGCCGCAGATCGGCGGTCAGCTTTCTGAGATCTATCCGAAGAAACCTATCTATGATATTCCGGGCTTTCCTGAGATCAATGCCGGCGATCTAGTTGACAATCTCAGGGCTCAGATCGAACCCTTCAAGCCGACATTTACCTTAGGCGAAAAAATTACCAGCCTTCACCGCAGTGACGATGGCTCTTTCACGTTGGGGACCAGTGATGGTACAACTATTCAATGCCGCGTAGTTGTGATCGCCGGCGGTCTGGGATGTTTTGAACCACGCAAACCGGAGCTCGAAAACATCGAGCATTTTGAAGGTAAAGGTGTGGTGTATATGGTCAAGGATCCGGAAACGTTTCGTGACAAAAAACTCATCATTGCAGGCGGTGGAGATTCCGCATTGGATTGGACTATCCACCTCGCCGACATAGCAAAACATGTGACACTTATACATCGTAATGAATCTTTTCGGGGTGCACCTGACTCCGCCGAAAAGGTAGCTGAGCTTGCCCGTAACGGCAGGATCGATCTTCTGCTGAACACAAACCTTCAAGGCATCCAGGGCAACGGAACTATGAAATCAATTTCCTGTGTAGACCGTGACAAGCAAGTCACGCAGCTTGACGCGGATTTTCTAATCCCGTTGTTTGGTCTCAGTCCGAAGCTGGGGCCCATAGCAGATTGGGGACTAAACATGGACAAGCAGGCAATTGTTGTAAATACGCTGGACTATTCAACAAACATCGAAGGGGTATATGCAATCGGTGATATCAACACCTATCCAGGTAAACTGAAATTGATTCTATGTGGCTTTCATGAAGCTGCTTTGATGGCGCAGAGCGCATTCCGGTTTGTCTATCCGAAGCAAAAACTAAGCTTTAAATACACTACCGTAAACGGAGTAAATGCTTTTTAAAAAATTTCGCACATGGAAGGAATCATAACATTCCACGTTGAAGACGCTAACGGATCGCTACAGCAGATCGAGATTCCCGAAGGCATTACTCTCAGCCTTATGGAAGTATTAAAAGCATCCGAATATCCCATTCCCGCAACATGTGGTGGTATGGCCTTATGCGCTACCTGCCACGTGGAAGTGAAAAATGGCATGGATGTCCTGCCGCCTCCGACCGATAGCGAGCTCGACATGATCGACACCCTTCCCAACGCAACCCGCCTTAGCCGACTGGCTTGTCAGATACCCATTACCGGGGATATTCAAAATGCCGTGTTTTTGCTGAAGAACTCTGAACTTTCCTAAAAGAGCGCAAGTTCTGACTGCTCCAAAAGGCTCTCCTCTATACTAAAATTACATTCCCCCTGTGATCCTCTGCGTGTATTTACGCTGTGCCGTCAGCGATTAACCTCCGGGCACGTCTCCTAAAGTCTCTTCACGCCCACCTGCCACGGTGAATCTAATTCGTAACCTAATGCCTATCCATCAGTTATGAAATCCCATTTTTGAGGGATGTATCTTTTTTTAAAATATTGGTTATTTGATAGTATCTTTAGATATACCCTCTCTCATGAAGAGCCTTCAAATTGGCCTGCTTTTGTCGTGTCTTGTCAGCGTTGGTTATTCGCAGGAAAGTTACTTGTTAGTCAGCAGCGGTGGCGGGGTTGTGGGCACAGCGACGGTTTACAAAATAACAAGAGATGGTAAAGTAATGAAAGGGCAGGGGCTTGGCGAAATTGCATACAATGAGCAGAGCAAGCTGAAAAAATGCGCCGCCAGGAAATACTTTAAAGGCGCTAAGGCAGTTCTAGAAGCATCCCCTGATTTCATTCACCCCGGAAACATGTACTCGTCCCTTGCCCTCTTCGAGGAGGGTAAAGAGAACAGGATTACATGGGGTAACGCAGAATATCCTGCTCCGGAAGAGGCAAGAAAATTGTATAGCAAAATAAATACGGCGATGTCGCGATTAACGTTTAGCCCGGGTTCGAATTGATAGAATCTAAATAAGCCCTTATGAAAAGTTTCTGGTCGATTGTAATCCTCACCCTGTTTTCTGTCGGGGTGGTGCACTCAATCGAAGCGCAACAGACATTTAATTCGAAGAAGAAGGGTAAGACGTCAGTAAACACCACATCGCTGGGAGCATTGAAAATCAACAGATCGGCGCGTGGAAATGTAGCATCACGTCAGGGAACAATACTAAAAAAGAATCTTTCATTTCCCAGCGTGCCTCAAAAGGATCCCGGCAAGATCATTTATTCTAAGGAAACAGGACTGCCTTCGTTCATTACTTCGACCCGTGCTCGCTCTGCCGCCCGGTCGGGTATGGTAAGAGATGTTAAGGAGGCGACCTCAACTTATCTCGACGAGTTGAAACCTGTTCTACAACTCGAGAAAAGCAAATCGGAATTTGTCGTTCGAAATGTCAGGACGGATCGCAACAACAAAACACACGTAAGGCTCAATCAACAATACAAAGGTTTGCCTGTCTATGGCGCCGAAGTCGTTGTGCACCTGAATGAATTCAATGAAGGAGAAGCATTCAACGGAAATTACATAAAGCTCGCTGACGATATTGATCCGGTTCCCACGGT